>DWVR01000053.1 GCA_019120125.1 Candidatus Phocaeicola excrementigallinarum
GGTAAGACCCGATCAGAGATAAACGCCCGATACTCCACACCTGTGCAGTTATGAGGTATCGGACAGAGCGTCCTACCGCATGACCATACAAGTGACGAGTGCCGCCGTTGTCCTTCTGATCTTGAAAACTACCACATTTTCTTCCGAGGACAGTACGAAAACACTTTCGTCTGCAATATGTCGCGCCGGCATTCAGCACCGGCAGGACAAAGTTACGCAAAATTTTCAAGTATCGGGCGTAAAACATGATAAATCATACTCCGAAGCCGCCGTTTTTCAACAGCCGGTCGTAGAGGACAATGCTTCCGGCCACCGACACATTGAGAGAGAACTCTCCTGGAATCTGCACCACATCCGCACAATGCTCCAGTGCCTCCTGCGACAGGCCGTCCTTTTCAGAACCGAGCAGATACACCGCACGCTCCGGATGTATGTATCCCGAGAGCGGGACACTGCGCCCATCCAATTCAACGCCCACCAGCCTGGCATCTTTGGGCATGCTTTTATGGAAGTGTTCAAAGCTTCCAAACTCAAACAAGGGAATATGCCTCCAGCTTTTCAGTGTATCCGTACACACTGATTTATAGCACTGTCCTATGACAAACATGAAATCGGCTTTCATGATATGCGCAGTACGCCACAACGTACCGACATTCTTGGCCGTGCGCGGATACTCGATACCGATGCCGAAGAAGCCCCGCCCGCACTGCGGCACTACAACATTAGGATACTGTTCCATACTTTCATTTTTTGCAAAAGTACCCGTCATGTGTGCCATAACGTGGCACAAGGCAGCGGATTCGCAACGCTATGTGTACGGTCAGAGATGCAGCGTCAGAGTATTAGAAGGGCAATTGCGGCACAGGCCTCGGCATCCGCCAGGGCGTTGTGATGCCGCGTAAGGTCATAACCGCAACGGGCTGCTACAGTATGGAGCCTGTGATCGGGCAGCTGCCGTCCGAATGTACGGCGCGACGCCTTGCAGGTGCAGAAAAAGCGGTAGTCCGGCCAGTCCATGCCGTACATCTGAAAGACAGCCCGCAGACAGCCCTCGTCAAACGGGCTGTTGTGGGCCACTATAGGAAGCCCGGCTATCAGCGGCTCCACTTTCCGCCATACCTCCGGAAAAACCGGCGCCTCCGCAGTATCCTTCATGGTAAGGCCGTGCACCCGGGTATTCCAGTAACTGTAATATTCCGGTTCCGGACGTATCAGGCTGTAGAAACGGTCCGTAACTGTCCCTCCGCGAACTACTACAACGCCTATGCTGCACACACTGGTCCGCTCCTTGTTGGCAGTCTCGAAATCTATGGCTGCAAAATCATTCATTCTCCTGCATGCAAATATGGCAAAAAACACGGAAAGAAAACGGGACAATCATAAACGGATTCCCGTTTTGAAGAAAAATTCATAATTTTGCGGTAAAATTTAAAACCAAGATATCAACTACTTACGATTAACGATATGCATAAGGAAATTCATTTTGTAAGCGCTGACGAAGCCGTCAAGGTGGTCAAGTCAGGCGACCATATTCATTTCAGCAGTGTGGCCGCAGCCCCCAAGGTGCTCATCGATGCACTTTGCCGCAGGGGTGATGCAGGAGAACTCAGGGACGTAAGAATCCATCACCTTCACACTGAAGGGCCTGCCCCGTATACGGATGCCAAATACGAAGGAATATTTTTCCATCAGGCATTCTTCGTAGGCGGCAATGTCCGCAAAAATGTACAGGCAGGCTATGCCGACTATATTCCCATTTTCCTCAGCGAAACCCAGAGGCTGTACCGCAGCGGAGTGCTGCCGTGCGACGTAGCCATGATTCAGGTATCCCTCCCAGACAAGCACGGATACGTATCAATGGGAACTTCCGTCGACGCCTCTTTGGCGGCAGTGGAATGCGCAAAACACGTCATTGCGGTTGTCAACAGGCATGTACCGCGTGCATGGGGGGATGCAATCATTCCATTATCCATGATCGACACATTCGTGGAATGCGACTCGGAACTGGAACCGGCTCATTTCTCAGAGCCTTCACCGATTGAAGCGGCCATCGGACGCAACTGCGCCGCCCTGATAGAAGACGGAGCTACACTGCAGATGGGTATAGGCGCCATCCCGAATGCCGTACTTGCACAGCTCGGTGACCATAAGAACCTCGGGATCCATACTGAAATGTTTGCCGACGGTGTCCTTCCTCTTGTAAAGAAAGGTGTCATCAACGGTGCCGAGAAAGGCATAGACCGCGGCAAAATGGTATCCACGTTCCTCATGGGCTCCCAGGAGGTTTATGACTTCATTGACGACAACCCTATGGTTGCCATGATGGATGTAGGATATACGAACGACCCCTATACTATCGCAAAGAATCCAAAGGTAACGGCCATCAACTCCGCTCTCCAGGTAGACCTCACAGGCCAGGTCTGCGCCGATTCACTCGGAACGAAATTCTACTCGGGAGTCGGAGGGCAGATCGATTTCGTGTACGGCGCGTCACTCTCTAAAGGCGGAAAGGCCATCATAGCCATGCCGTCAGTAACCAACAAGGGCGTAAGCAAGATCGCCCCGGTACTGACATCCGGTGCCGGTGTCGTCACAACCCGCAACCATATCCACTGGTTTGTAACTGAATACGGGGCAGTGGATCTCTACGGTAAATCACTGCAGGAAAGGGCCAAAGCCATCATAAGCATAGCCCATCCGGATCACCGCGAAGAACTGGACCGCGCTGCATTCGAACGTTTCGGCCCCCATTATCATTTCATAGGATAGGGTTCACCATTACCTGACAAAAAGAGAAGGCAGCCTTCAACGGACTGCCTTCCTTTTTTGTCTATTTATCATACAACCGCTGTATGAAATTCATACACCCAGCAGGCCCTAACACCCTCACAATATTCTGATTATTTGAGTTTTATAGATATGGCATGATTTTATATTCTAAATCTCTGACAGTATATAATTCACTTTAGACACCATGCTCAGACTTATCCTCCGGAATCTGGCCCATACTCTCGGGCGGTACCCCCTGCCCTCGGCCATCAACCTCGCGGGGTTGGTAGTGGCCCTCACAGCATTCACCATCATCCTCTCGCACGTGGAATTCGAGACATCCTACGACACGTCCTATCCCACTTCAGGGAGGATTTTCCGCGTGGACTGCCCGGGCAATGACGCTACGTTCCGGAGCATCCTGCCCAATGCATTTGCCCGCGACGTCATCAACTCCTCCGCCCATATAGAGGCCGGCTCTATGCTGATGCCGTACCTGGGGGAGATGTCGTTCTACATCGAGGATAAGGCAGGAGACATCCACGGCTATAAGCTGCAGGTAGACATGGTGCAGCCGGATTTCCCCAAGGTCTTCGGGATGAACATCCTCAGCGGCAATCCTGACGCCCTGTCCATTCCCCGTACGGCAATCATCCCGCATAGCATGGCGGAAGATATCTTCGGAGGCGATGCGGTGGGCAAGACCATGAGGATAGAGGGAAACTGGTTCTTTCCGGACGGGGAAATTACCGTGGGGGCCGTCTACGAAGATTTTCCCGCAAACAGCCAGATGCACAACAGCATCTATTTCGCCACGGACGAACGGAGCACGCCCTATACCTACGGCGGGGCCAACTTCATCTGCTACATTCTGCTGGACTCGCGGGAATCCGCTCCTCTGGTCGAGGATGAGTTCAACTCCAATTTCGATTTCTCCCTCAGCTGGATGAGTCCGATAGAGCTCGTGCCTGTGGAGGACATCTACTTTATGGGACAGAGCGGGGACGGACGCATATTCCGCAGCGGCAGCCGGAGCACCACCTTCCTGCTGCTGGCCATCGGCATCCTCGTGCTGATATCGGGAG
>DWVR01000054.1 GCA_019120125.1 Candidatus Phocaeicola excrementigallinarum
AAAAATAGTTGTACCTTTGCAACCGCAATCGAGAGAGAAAGCGACAAGACAAAACAGAATGGTGCGTTAGTTCAGTTGGTTAGAATACATGCCTGTCACGCATGGGGTCACGGGTTCGAGTCCCGTACGCACCGCAACAAACATTGAGAATCAATGTTTCACAATTTAAACGCCCGATTTTACACTCAAGAATGTAAAGTCGGGCGTTTTTCATAGTCTTCACAACACTCCCTTAGACATTGCTTTTTGACAGGCAATTCTTATTTTGATACACCAGCATTGATAGCAGCAATATAATGCCAGCCCAATGTTCCCATCCGACCCCATCTCATTCATTACGCCAAAATTCATCGTTTCATCTTTGTGTTTTGAATTGAAAACACCTATCTTTGCCCTACAATTATATCTTAATGGCATGAACACCTCAACCTTTACCGAAAACTATCGAGAAGCATTCGGAGAACACGTCCCCTTGCCTGTCCTGTTCTTTTATTCCAATGTTCCGTTGGCAGATACGGAAAAGACAGGCGGCTGCTTTTTCAAAAATCTGCAGCATGTGCGTGAAGGCATTCCCGCCAGTCTGAATGCGGATGTAATCGGTTGCGGAGGAGGAAAATTCTACACAGGGTTTACGACCATGCCGGCATATGTCCCTCATTTTGTCTCAGACAAGGAACGGTATAAACAGACACCGGAAATGGTACTCGACCATATACGCCGGCTGGACGTAAGAATGACCGGCAAGAAATACCTGAATTTCGTACGGATAGATCAGGCCGGGGATTGGAATGAGACGGAAGGATTGCTGTTTTTCGCCACTCCCGATGTGCTGTCCGGATTGTGCGCATGGGCTTTTTATGACAACAATTCGCCCGATGCGGTGGTATCCATGTTCGGGTCCGGATGTTCGACCGTAATCTCTCTTGCCGTGCAGGAAAACAGGAATAAGGGCGACCGTACCTTTCTGGGACTGCTTGACCCGTCTGTCCGTCCCTATGTAGGAGAACACGAATTGAGTTTTGTCATTCCTTTCCATCGTTTTCAGACTATGTATGGAACCATGCGCCAATGCTGTCTGTTCGGCACTCGCGCATGGAACAAAGTGAAAGAAAGGATCAACCGCTCAGAAAACATTTAACCAATAAGCTATATGATGAGAAAACAGATTTTTTGGATGCTCGCGGGAGTAGTCCTGCTGGCATTGGGGTCCTGCTCCCAGAAGAAGGAAGAGAAAGTGCAGGTGAAATGGGGTACATTCAACGTCCGCTATGACAATCCGGCGGACAGTATGAACAACTGGCAATACCGGAAAGACAGAGTGGCCGATTTTGTCAAGTCACAGAATCTGGATGTGGTGGGCATGCAGGAAGTGCTTCACAATCAGTTGGAGGATCTGAAAGCACGCTTGCCGGAATATACGGAAGTAGGCGTGGGAAGAGATGACGGCAAGACACAGGGAGAATATTCTCCACTGTTCTTCAAGAAAGACCGCTTCGACCTGCTGGACAGCAACACCTTCTGGCTTTCACAATATCCTGACAGTGTAGGTTTTATCGGATGGGACGGCGCCTGCACCCGAATCGCCACATGGGCAAAGCTGAAAGACAAAAACAGCGGAAGAATCATCATGGCTGTCAATACACATTTTGACCATGTCGGAACGGAAGCGCGTACGAAGAGCGCCCTGCTGATTATCGACAAAATTAAGGAAATAGTAGGTGAACAACCGGCCGTATTGACGGGAGATTTCAATGTATCCGACAAATGGGACGCTTATCAGACCATCACGACCAATGAATTTGTGATGAAAGACGCGTTTAAGATTGCCGAAAAGAAAGAAGGCGTGGACTACACTTTCCATGATTTCGGACGCATTCCCGCCGACTCGTGCGAAAAGATTGACTATATCTTCGTGACTCCGCAGATAAAAGTGGTTGACGAGCTCATTCCGGCTGAGACTCCGGGACAGTTCCTTTCTGACCACAATCCGCATGTAGCCACATTGGAATTCTGAAAAAGACAGTGAGAGGAAATCATTTTCCTCTCACTATCTTTTTTATATCGTTCAGCTTGTTCAATGCTTCGAGCGGAGTCAGATTGTCGACATCGAGATTCAATATCTCGTCGCGTATCTGGCACAGCACAGGGTCGTCCAATTGGAAGAAATTCAACTGCACGCCTTCCGCGGACTTTGACTTGACTGATGACGCATTAGATCCCGGTCTGGAAGTGACACCCTCCTGCCTGTTCTGATTCTCCAGCTGATGAAGGATCTCTTCCGCCCGTTTCACGATAGTCCTGGGCATACCGGCCATTCTTGCCACATGAATTCCGAACGAGTGCTCGCTTCCTCCTCTTTCCAGTTTTCGCAGGAAAATCACCTTGTTGTCAATTTCCTTTACCGACACATTGTAGTTCTTGATCCGCGAGAACTGTGCCTCCATGTCGTTCAGTTCATGATAGTGTGTGGCGAACAACGTACGCGCACGGGCACGTTTGTGTTCATGAATGTGCTCTACGATGGCCCACGCGATGGAAATGCCGTCGTAAGTGGAAGTCCCTCTCCCCAATTCATCAAAGAGTACCAGACTGCGTGGCGACAGATTGTTCAGGATATTGGCGGCTTCGTTCATCTCTACCATGAAAGTGGACTCGCCGACTGAAATGTTGTCACTGGCCCCCACACGTGTGAATATCTTGTCCACCAGTCCGATATGCGCGCTTTCGGCAGGAACGAAACTTCCTATCTGCGCCAGTAAGGTGATCAGCGCCGTCTGACGGAGCAACGCCGACTTACCGGCCATGTTGGGACCGGTAATGATGATGATCTGCTGCTTTTGCGTGTCAAGATACACATCGTTGGCTATATATTTCTCTCCCGGCGGCAGTTGCTTCTCAATGACCGGATGCCGCCCCTTCCTGATGTCGAGCACGTCATCGTCCGCAATTACGGGACGTATATAATTGTTCTGCCAGGCAACCCGCGCGAACGAAAGCAGACAGTCCAGCCGTGCGACCAGTCCCGCGTCCGACTTGATGGCAGGAATGAATTCCGTCAGGCCGGCCACAAGTTCATTGTAGAGCCTTGTCTCCAGAACCAGTATCTTCTCCTCAGCGGTCAGAATCTTTTCCTCATATTCTTTCAGCTCCTGAGTGATGTATCGTTCCGCATTGACAAGAGTCTGTTTGCGGATCCAACCGGAGGGAACCTTATCCTTATGCGTGTTCCTCACTTCAATGTAATAGCCGAACACATTGTTGTAGGCGATTTTCAGACTCGGTATGCCGGTCTGCTCGATTTCCCTCTGCTGTATCTGCAGAAGATAATCCTTGCCGGAATAAGCGATCTTACGCAGCTCGTCCAGTTCAGGATCCACATTATCGGCAATCACCCCTCCCTTATTGACAAGCAAAGGAGGATCATTCTTTATTTCCCTGGCGATACGGTCACGCAACACAACGCATGGATCCAGATGTTCCCCGATATGGCGCAGGCTCTCATTGTCAGCGTTCAGACATGCGTTACGGATAGGCTCGACAGCCTGCAGCGCCACTTTCAGTTGCACGACCTCACGAGGAGAAATCCGTCCTACGGCCGCTTTCGAGATAATCCGCTCCAGATCACCTATCAGATGCAGCTTCTCCTCTATGAATTCCCTGAAATCCGGTTCACGGAAAAAATATTCCACCACATCCAGCCGTCCGTTGATCGGTTTGATATCCTTCAGTGGGAACAAGACCCACCGTTTCAGCATCCGGGCACCCATCGGACTGATGGTGTGATCAATGATGTCAAGCAGGCTGGAACCATCCTCGTTCATACAGCCGATCAGCTCCAGACTTCTTATCGTGAACTTGTCAAGACGCACATACCGTTCTTCTTCAATACGGGTGATCGAGGTGATATGGTCTATCTGATAATGCTGTGTCATTTCCAGATATTGCAGTACCGCCCCCGCGGCCACAATTCCCTCATGGAAGCCCTCTATACCGAAACCTTTCAGATTTTTCGTCCCAAAATGTTTCAGCAGCTTCTCCCGTCCGAACATTTCAGTAAATACCCAGTCATCCAGCTCAAAGACACAGTACTTGTTTCCGAAATTACCTTCAAACATCGGTTTTCTCCCTCTTTCAAAAAGCACCTCTTTCGGGGCAAAATTATTCAGGAGTTTGTCTATATGGTCGGCTGGTCCTTCGGCGGTCAGAAACTCTCCGGTAGAAATGTCCAGAAACGCCACCCCACAGAGGTTCTTTCCGAAATGGACAGCCGCCAGAAAATTGTTTTCCTTATAAGAAAGCACATTGTCGTTGATAGCCACACCCGGCGTGACAAGTTCGGTAATGCCACGTTTCACCAGCTTCTTGGTCGTTTTCGGGTCTTCCAACTGGTCGCAGATGGCCACGCGCCTCCCTGCCCGTATCAATTTAGGCAAGTAGGTGTCGAGGGCATGATATGGAAATCCCGCCATCTCTACGGTCTTGCTCTGACCGTTCGCGCGCCGGGTCAGGGTAATCCCCAGAATATCCGCCGCAGTGACCGCATCCTCAGAATAAGTCTCGTAAAAGTCACCGCACCTGAAGAGCATGATCGCGTCCGGATGCTTGGATTTCAGCTCGAAATATTGTCTCATCATCGGGGTCAATACCACCTCATTATCTTTAGCCACGATGTATTCCTTTCTTTTAAAGATTGATATGTCTTATTTTCGGAATGCAAAGATACTTGAAAAAATCGGGATAGGAAAGAGAAAGGATATTTATGGCAGAAAGCTGTACGGGAGCCGGGAAATCGCACAAAGGCACAAAGTCATATATTTGATTTCCAATATATTCACTTTGTGCCTTTAAATTCTGTGTCCAAAATCATTCTTTGATACGGCCACACATATTGCCAGATTGTCAAGCCGGATCTATTGAGGGAAACCGGCCCAGTCAGTCAAACGCATGTCACCTTTTTTCAGGAACGTCTGATGCATGCCCAGAGCGGCCGACAGGCAATGGCTTGTCTGTCCTTTTGTCGATATTTTCAGATAATCCCACAACAATTGTTTATAGTCGGGATGCGCACAATTTTCAATGATAGTCTCGGCACGCTCCATCGGACTTTTCCCACGCAAATCGGCTACACCTTGCTCGGTAATGATGACATTGACCGAATGCTCGCTATGGTCAAGATGAGACACCATCGGAACAATGGAACTGATGCATCCTCCCTTAGCCGTAGAAGGACAGGAGAAAATGGAAATGTAGGCACTTCGTGTGAAATCGCCGGAACCTCCGATGCCGTTCATCATCTTTGTTCCGCAGATGTGCGTAGAGTTGACGTTGCCATAAATATCCGCCTCAATGGCCGTATTCATGGTAATCACTCCGATACGACGCACCACCTCCGGACAATTGGATATTTCCGAAGGACGGAGCACCAGCTTATGACGGAAAAAGTCCATGTTCTCATAGATGTCATCCAGACAATCGTTGGTCACACTCAGTGAACAGGTGCTTCCGAATTTTACCCTGCCCTCCTTAATCAGTTTGATGACCGAATTCTGGATTACCTCCGTATACATTTCAAAAGGCGGGATGCTTTGGTCGCGCCCCAATGCGGCCAATACCGCATTCGCTATGTTTCCCACTCCCGACTGAAGGGGAAGGAAGGTGGAAGGAATGATGCCCCGTTTCATATCGGCAGCCAGGAACTCCGCCACATTCTGGCCGATTCTTTCAGTCACCGCATCCGGATCATGGAATCCACGCGCCTCATCAGGCATGTTTGTTTCCACAATACCCACCAACTTGCTCAGGTCCAGCTGAATGTAAGGAAGCCCGATACGGTCGCTCGGACGGACAATAGGAATCGGACGACGATAAGGGGGACGTTCCATTTCATAAAGGTCATGAATGCCTATCAGTTTTTTGCTGTGGGCAGCATTCAGTTCAATGATGACCTTGTCCGCCAGACGGGCAATCGTAGGAGTAATCCCGACCCCCGCCGTCAGATATACCCTACCGTCTTCTGTAATCTCACAGGCTTCAATAACCGCCACATTCACATGTCCCAGAAAACCGGAACGAAGGCGCTGGGCCACTTGCGAAAGATGAATATCCGTATAATTGATTTCCCCGTTGTTGACCGCCTTGCGGAAGTCGGTATTGGTTGTATAAGGTGCACGGAATTTTAATGCATGGGCACGTGTCAATGTACCGTCACACGAGTCGCCTGTAGAGGCCCCCGTAATCAGTCCTATCTGAAACTCTTCCCCCCTTGCGTGTTTTTCCTCCGCTACTTTGGCCACTTCGGCCATTACTGCTTTCGGACTTCCGGCAGGGGTGAATCCGCTAAGTCCGACAATATCCCCGTTCTTTATTACATGGGCGGCTTCTTCCGCCGAAATGAAATTGAAATTCATGGTATTCACGTGTTTTTATTTGTTATCAATCAAAAGTCACTCAGGTCTATATAAGTTCATTCATATTTGCGCTTGAATATTTCCGAATAGATGAAAGCACGCCGCGCTTCGGAAACATTCTTCAATGCAACCGACGGATGTCTTTTCTCCATCCGTTCCGGTGTTCTTTCTGCCACGGAGGACATATTCCGCTTTTTACCCTTCTTTTCCCGTGGTACCGGCACGGGAGCGTTTGCCTCACTCACATACATGACCATCGGTGCGGGAACTTCTTCCGGTACATCTCTGGCAGGATCCGCCTCCATTGAAGGACGGTGTTTCTCCACAGGAGGATGCTGTTTCTTTTTCCTTGCCGCGTCTTTTCTTGCATTCTCCATCAGACGCCGGTAAAAGACGGCCGCCATGACCAGCATGAATATAATGACAGTTATAAAGTCCATAAGCGAAATAAGAAGTTTCCCGTCAAAGATACAAATAAAATTCATTATCTCCTATCCATTTTCATGGAAGTTAACCAAGAAACGGGTATCTTTGCACCCGAATCAACTAATTTATAAGACAGTATGACAAAAGAAACGACAGGAGCAGACTTTAAATCTGCAACTGAAAACGAGAACAAGAGACTTTTTATCGAAACGTACGGATGCCAGATGAATGTGGCTGACAGTGAAGTGGTCGCCTCCATCATGCAGATGGCGGGGTATTCCCCGTGCAACTCTCTGGAAGAGGCGGACGCCGTATTCCTGAACACCTGTTCCATCCGCGACAATGCGGAACAGAAGATTCTGAACCGGCTGGAATTTTTCCATTCGCTCCGGAAGAAACGCAGGCATCTGATTGTGGGAGTATTGGGATGTATGGCCGAACGGGTAAAAGATGACCTGATTGAGAACCACCATGTCGACCTTGTAGCCGGTCCGGACGCGTATCTTACCCTTCCGGAACTGATCGCTTCCGTAGAAAACGGAGAGAAGGCCATCAATGTGGAATTGTCCACCACCGAAACCTACCGCGACGTGATTCCTTCGCGTATCTGCGGAAACCACATCTCCGGCTTTGTCTCCATCATGCGCGGATGCAACAATTTCTGCCATTACTGCATCGTGCCCTATACCCGAGGACGCGAAAGAAGCCGCGATGTGGAAAGCATCCTCAACGAAGTGCACGACCTGGAAAAGAAAGGCTACAAGGAAGTGACCCTTCTGGGACAAAACGTCAACTCGTATCATTTTGAAAAAGACGGACAGACAATCACTTTCCCCGCTCTGCTCCGTATTGTGGCGGAAGCCGTCCCCCACATGCGCATCCGCTTCACCACCTCTCACCCGAAGGACATGAGCGACGAGACCTTGCGTGTGATTGCCGACACGCCGAATGTCTGCAAGCACATTCATCTGCCGGTACAGAGCGGCAGCTCGCGTATCCTGAAGCTGATGAACCGCAAATATACCCGTGAGTGGTATCTGGAGCGTGTGGCTGCCATCCGGCGTATCATCCCCGATTGCGGACTGAGCACGGACATCTTCTCCGGATTCCATTCGGAAACGGAAGAGGACCATCAGATGTCGCTCTCGCTCATGCGCGAATGCGCCTACGATTCGGCCTTCATGTTCAAATATTCAGAACGGCCCGGCACATACGCCTCCAAGCATCTGCCCGATAATGTTCCGGAAGATGTGAAGATCAGGAGATTGAATGAACTGATTGAGCTTCAGAACCGGCTTTCGGCCGAAAGCAACGCAAAAGATGTGGGAAAGACATTCGAAGTATTGGTGGAAGGAGTGTCGAAACGTTCAAAAGACCAGCTCTTCGGCCGCACCCAACAGAATAAGGTCGTGGTGTTCGACCGGGGCACGCACCGTATCGGCGAGCTGGTACAAGTACGCATCACCGAATCAAGCTCGGCCACACTGAAAGGAGTGGAAGTGACGGAATAAACATTTTGAGCTGTAAAGCTTGAAGGCTTTACAGCTCAAAAACCTTGTCCATCAGATTATTCTATATGACGTGACGCGTCAGGCATGATCAGCCATAAGATAAGATATACGATACCGCCGGAAAAGACAGTAAAGAAAGTCAGCAACACATATACGATGCGTACCAGTGTTATATCCCAGTTAAAATATTCTGCAATTCCTGCACAAACCCCCGCAATCATGCGATTGTTTGAACGTGTCAATCTTCTGTTTCCCATAAATCATTATCTATAATTTCCGGCTAAGATAGCAAAAACATATTGAAAACTATCGTTTCTCTTAAAAACTTTTAAAGAAAATCGACCCATGCCTATTTTATTTGTTATTTTGCAGCAAATTAGGGTTTGAAGTGAACGTACGAAATATAGACAAATGTCCGCTCTGCGGAGAAAGCCGTTTTGAGAAACAGATGACGTGTACAGACCACTATGCCACAGGAGAGGCTTTTGACATCTGCCGGTGCAAGAATTGTGGTTTCCTGTTTACCCGGCCGTTTCCCGTGGAATCAGAAATCGGACGTTATTATGAATCTCCGGAATACATCTCACACAGCGATACGAACAAAGGGATTGTGAACCGTATCTATCACTGGGTGAGGAGGTTCATGCTTACCCGTAAGCTCAGCCTCATCAGGCATCACAGCGGCTTGAACCGAGGAAGCCTGCTTGACATCGGCACCGGAACCGGCTATTTCCCCCACTACATGAAAGAAAAAGGATGGCAAGTGGCGGCCATCGAGAAAAGCCCTCAGGCGCGTGCCTTCGCCAAAGAACATTTCCAGTTGGACGTAAAGGCTCCGGAAGCATTGGACAAGTTTCCGGACAAAGCGTTCGACGCCGTCACGCTCTGGCATGTAATGGAACATCTGGAACACTTGGACAAGACCTGGGAGACATTGGGAAGAATCCTGAAAGACAGGGGAGTGCTTGTAGTGGCCGTTCCGAACCCGACCTCGTTCGACGCGGAAAAGTACAAGGAGATGTGGGCCGCCTACGATGTGCCGCGCCACTTGTGGCACTTCTCGCCTTCCGTCATGCAACAGTTCGGAGCGAAACACGGTTTCATCCTTTCCGAACGTCATCCCATGCCTTTCGACGCATTCTATGTATCCATGCTGAGCGAAAAATACAAGAAAAGCCGTTTTCCCTTCGTGAGAGGCATGATAAGCGGCGCGGAAGGATGGCTCAGCACATTGGTAAAGAAAGAGCGCAGCAGTTCAATGGTTTATGTTTTCAGAAAAAAACAGCATGAGTAAGAAAAGCGGTACATTTTTCGATATGCAGTTCATCACCTCGTGCATCAGCACGATGCTGGTGCTTCTCTTGTTGGGAATGGTGGCGTTCTTCGTGATGACCGCCAACAACCTTTCCGTATATGTACGCGAGAACATCGCGTGTTCCGTGGTGCTCAGCGATGACATGAAGGAGTCCGAAATCCTCGTGTTCCAGAAAAAAATCGAAAAAGAGCCGTTTGTAAGACAGACGACCTATATCTCGAAGACACAGGCCTTGAAAGAACAGACCGAAGCGATGGGGACAGACCCGGCGGAATTTCTCGGATACAACCCATTCACCGCATCCATAGAAATCAAGCTGAATTCCGAATACGCCAATACCGACAGCCTGCGATGGATTCAGGAGGAGCTGATGGAGGACAAGCACGTGATGGAAGTGAACTATCCCGAGGAACTGATGGACTCCGTAAACCGGAACATCCGGAAAATCAGCCTTCTTCTGCTTGGAGTGGCGGCACTTCTCACACTCGTCTCGTTCGCGCTGATCAACAACACCATACGTCTGGGAATCTATTCACAGCGCTTCCTTATCCATACCATGAAACTGGTGGGCGCCGGCTGGCCGTTCATCCGCAGGCCATTCATGATACGGCATGTATGGATCGGAATCCTGGCGGCCTCCATCGCGGACGCCTTGCTGATAGGAATGGCGTATTTCCTGATCCGATACGAACCGGGACTGACAGACATCATCACTCCGACGGTAATGATAACCGTCATGGGCACAGTTTTCGTTTTCGGAGTGGCCATCACTTCATTGTGCGCGTATTTCTCCATCAACAAATACCTGCGCATGAAAGTGGGAGAACTTTACAACCTGTAACCGCACGCCCATTATTAGAAAACAATTAAAAACGCAATATCATTTATGGACAGAACAAAATTCGCCTTCGACAAGACAAACTTCATCCTGCTGGCTGCGGGAATGGTTGTCATCATCATCGGCTTCCTGCTGATGTCAGGCCCCGGTTCCACCGAAACGGCTTTCGAGCCGGACATCTTCAGTGTACGCCGTATCAAAGTGGCCCCTGTAGTATGCTTTGCAGGATTCATCTTCATGATCTACGGAATCCTGCGTAAACCGTCAGACAAAACCACCACCGATAAAACAGAAGAATAATGGAAGGAGACTTGAATCTTTTTCAGACAATCATCATCGCGATTGTAGAAGGACTGACCGAGTTCTTGCCGGTGTCGTCGACCGGCCACATGATCATCGCCCAGAACGTGCTGGGTGTGGAGAGCACTGAATTTGTGAAGGCTTTCACATTTATCATCCAGTTCGGAGCCATCCTTTCCGTGGTAGTGCTCTATTGGAAACGTTTCTTCCGTCTGAACCATACTCCGGCACCGGATGGAAGCGGCGCTTTGAAACGTTTTCTTCATAAATATGATTTCTATTGGAAACTGTTCGTCGCATTCATCCCCGCCGCCGTGCTGGGACTGCTTTTCAGCGACCTGATAGACGCCATGCTTGAAAGCGTGACGGTCGTGGCGGTCATGCTGATTGTGGGAGGTGTGTTCATGCTGTTCTGTGACAGACTGTTCGGCAACGGGAAAGAGGACACTCCGATGACCGAGAAGCGTGCCTTCATCATCGGACTGTTCCAATGTATTTCAATGATACCGGGCGTGTCACGCTCCATGGCGACCATCGTGGGCGGTATGGCCCAGAAACTGACCCGCAAGGCTGCGGCCGAGTTCTCGTTCTTCCTGGCCGTACCTACCATGTTCGCCGCCACAGTCTACAAGATGGCGAA
The DNA here is from genome assembly GCA_019120125.1 of Candidatus Phocaeicola excrementigallinarum. Lineage (GTDB taxonomy): Bacteria > Bacteroidota > Bacteroidia > Bacteroidales > Bacteroidaceae > Phocaeicola > Phocaeicola excrementigallinarum. The sequence continues at coordinate 11,438 of DWVR01000054.1, forward strand.
ACTTTTCATGGACGGAGGAACAGAAATCATCACAAGCAACATGAGCGCGCTGATTGTGGGCAATGTGGTGGCGTTCATCGTGGCGATGCTGGCCATCAAGTTCTTCATCAGCTTTGTGACGAAATACGGATTCATGGCTTTCGGATGGTACCGCATCATTGTGGGAGGCGCCATCCTTGTCATGTCATTGTTGGGCTATAATCTGGAACTTGTCTGATGAATTTCAAGGAAGGAGAAGTGTTGTATTTCGACAAGCCGTACCGATGGACATCGTTCGCGGTTGTCAACAAGATAAGATACCATATCAGCAGAAAGCTGGGAGTGAAGAAAATAAAAGTAGGACACGCGGGGACCCTCGACCCGCTGGCCACCGGAGTAATGATTATCTGCACCGGAAAGGCGACGAAGCGCATCGAGGAGTTCCAGCATCACACCAAGGAGTATGTCGCCACCTTGCAGTTGGGGGCCACTACTCCGTCGTACGACCTCGAGAAGGAAATCGACGCCACATATCCCGTGGACCATATCACCCGGGAAATGGTGGAGGAGACCCTGAAAAGGTTCGTGGGCACAATCGAGCAGGTCCCGCCCGCCTTCTCAGCCTGCAAGGTCGACGGAAAACGGGCCTACGACCTGGCCCGGAACGGGAACAAGGTGGAACTGAAACCCAAGACACTGGTCATCGACGAGATAGAGCTGCTGGAGTGCGGCCTTCCGGAAATCAAGATCCGGGTGGTGTGCAGCAAAGGCACCTATATCCGCGCCCTGGCACGCGACATCGGCGAGGCCCTGCACAGCGGAGCCCATCTGACCGGACTCATAAGGACACGGGTAGGCGACATCCGACTGGAGGACTGCATGAAAGTGGAAGACTTTGAGTCATGGCTTGACCAGCAAGAAATAGAAGAAGTTATAAACGATTAAGGAAAGAAAGGAAGAAGATGAAACTGTCACAATTCAAATTCAAGCTGCCGGAAGACAAGATAGCTCTTTATCCGGCAAAGTACAGAGACGAATCACGTCTGATGGTGGTACACAAGTCCACGGGCGAGATCGAGCATGTCGTGTTCAAGGATATCCTGAATTATTTTGACGATAAGGATGTGTTTGTCTTTAACGATACCAAAGTATTTCCTGCCCGTTTGTACGGCAACAAGGAAAAGACCGGCGCACGGATTGAAGTGTTCCTGTTGCGTGAGCTGAACGAGGAACTCCGCCTGTGGGACGTGCTGGTGGACCCTGCGCGCAAGATCCGTATCGGCAACAAGCTCTATTTCGGCGATGACGACTCAATGGTGGCCGAAGTGATCGACAACACCACCTCACGCGGACGTACCCTCCGCTTCCTGTATGACGGTCCGCACGATGAGTTCAAGAAAGCGCTGTACGCATTGGGCGAACCCCCGTTGCCTCCCTTCATCCATCGTCCTGCCGAGCCGGAGGACGAAGAGCGTTTCCAGACCATCTTTGCCAAGAACGAAGGAGCAGTGACCGTACCGGCCGCCGGACTCCATTTCAGCCGTGAGCTGATGAAGCGGATGGAAATCAAGGGAATCGACTTCGCCTTCATCACCATGCACGCCGGACTGGGAAACTTCCGTGATATCGACGTGGAGGACCTTACCAAACACAAAATGGATTCGGAACAGATATTCGTCAACGCCGAGGCCTGCAAAACCGTCAACAGCACCCTCGACCGCGGCAACAAGGTATGCGCGGTGGGAACCACCGTGATGCGTACCATCGAGACAGCGGTCGGTACCGACGGCCGCCTGAAGGAGTTTGAAGGATGGACCAACAAGTTCATCTTCCCGCCCTACGAGTTCTCCGTGGCCAACGCCATGGTCAGCAACTTCCACATGCCGCTTTCCACCATGCTGATGCTGGTATGCGCATACGGAGGATACGATCTGATTATGGAGGCCTACAACGTGGCGCTCAAGGAGGACTACCGTTTCGGCACCTACGGCGACGCGATGCTGATTCTCGACAAATAATTCTCAACCAGACACAGAGGCACGGAGGCACAGAGAATGGCTTGAGCCAAAAAAACAAAAAAAACCTGTACCTCCTCGTCTTTGTATCCAATAAACACCAGAATGGCAAAAGTCTATTTAGGTCTGGGCACGAATCTGGGCGACAAGAAAGACCACATGCGGCTTGCCGTCAGCCTGATCCGCGAAAGGATAGGGAAAGTCGTATCCCAATCATCCTTCTATGAGACGGCCCCGTGGGGATTCGAGTCAGAGAACAGTTTTCTGAACGCGGTCATCTGCGTGGAAACCCTCTATACGCCATTGGAAACCCTGCGTCTTACCCAGAAGATTGAGCTCGATATGGGCCGTACCCGAAAATCATCCGGAGGCGTCTACCACGACCGGATCATCGACATTGACCTGCTGCTGTATGACAGCCTGACACTTCATACGCCGGAACTCACCCTCCCCCATCCGCTGATGACGCAGCGCGATTTCGTGATGAGACCGTTGGTAGAGATAGCCGGCGATGTGGTCCATCCCGTATTGGGAAAAGAGCTCCGCCTTCTGTTCCCCGGCGGAGAATGACCGCGATGCATCATGACAATTTGTCCGAAAAAAAACGTCAAGGCGTTTTCATTGAAACGTCAAGGCGTTTTGTCCGAAATGTCCTGACGTTTTACCCGAAACGCCTAAACGTTTTGGAACCAGCCTCAGAATGCCTTGTGGCGGCACTTTTCTTCTGACTATTTGGCAGATAAACCGATTTTCACCGACTCTCTTCAGAATCTTATTCCCAGCTCCGTTCCCAGAATATTCTGCCGGAGTCCGGTCTCCCGCAGACGGCAATAGAATACGTCCAGCGAGCATCTTCCGGAAAGATTCCAGACAAAGCCTGTATGAAAACGAATTTCCCCAACGGTAAAGAACGCACCGTCGCCTAACGGCTGGAACACTTCGACGGAAGCATAAGGATTCACTTTCCATTGTTCCGGCAGACAAGCTACTTTCAACCGGGAGCGGAGACAATTGTCCGTCCCTTTGGACGATGCGGTACGTTGCAGACGTTCGCGCAGAGAAAATTCCACAGCATTCCGGACGATGTTTCCTTGCGCGCCCAACTTGTAACGGTGACGGACCGACCAGTCTCCTTTCGCCTGATAATAGTGCAGCTCATAGCTTCCCTCCAGTTTGAGCCATGGTTTCAGGTTGCAGAAGGTTCCCACGTTGATGTTCCACCGGTCAGTCTGTTTCAGGTTGTCCATGGAACAATACTCCGCATAGCTTGATATGCCCCATCTTTGGCTTATTCCGATAGTGGCCTTTATGCTGGTCCAAGTGGCGAATTCCTCTTTCTGCGCCATAAGATGAAAAACAGACAGGGCTGATGCGGCCAGCAGCACCAGCATGTGTTTTTTTAAGCCAGATTTCATGTTAACGACAGATGCTATGATGTGTTGAAAAGGCAAAGATACGGAATGTTGTCCGGATTCCAAGGCCGCTGTCCGGTTTTTGTTCCGGACTTTACACGGCATTGACATGGCGTTATCGGACAAGACACACGGGTCTGCCCTTACAGATTAAATGAAACGTGCGGAAAATATGTTAAATCCGCCTCCCGTCCATCGTTATTCCAAGAGATATGCCTATCTTTGCGGCCGAAAACAAAAAGTGGAAAGATTTGAGTAGCTTGCAACCACGGAAAAAAATGCTAAAACACAGACTTGCTTCCCCGATGATTACTTTCCTACTCTGTCCGTACACGGATAACAACAATCATTATATTTTTAATTTATTCTGTAAAAATGGGATACTTATTCACATCCGAATCGGTGTCTGAAGGACACCCCGACAAAGTGGCCGACCAAATCTCGGACGCTGTGCTTGACAAACTGTTGGCTTATGACCCCAGTTCGAAAGTAGCTTGCGAAACGCTGGTGACTACCGGACAGGTGGTAGTGGCAGGAGAAGTGAAAACCAAGGCATATATCGACCTGCAGCGTGTGGCACGCGAAGTGATCAACCGGATCGGTTATACCAAAAGTGAGTATATGTTTGAAGGCAACTCGTGCGGCGTGCTTTCAGCCATCCACGAGCAGAGTCCTGACATCAACCGTGGCGTGGAACGCGAAGACCCGATGAATCAGGGAGCCGGCGATCAGGGAATGATGTTCGGTTACGCCACCAACGAGACGGAAAACTACATGCCGCTCTCGCTCGATCTGGCCCACAAGCTGCTGATGGTATTAGCTGAAATCCGCCGTGAAGGCAAGGTGATGACCTATCTCCGTCCGGACTCGAAAAGCCAGGTAACCATTGAATACGATGACAACCGCCGCCCGGTACGCATCGACACCATCGTGATCTCCACCCAGCACGATGAGTTCATCCAGCCCGAGGACGATTCGGCCGAAGCCCGGCTGAAGGCTGACGAAAAGATGCTGGAGCAGATCCGTAAAGATGTGATCGAAGTGCTGATGCCCCGTGTGGTGGCCGGAATCCACAATCCGGAAGTGCTGAGACTCTTCAACGACCAGATCAAATATTTCGTCAACCCGACAGGAAAGTTCGTCATCGGCGGACCGCACGGAGACACCGGACTGACCGGACGCAAGATCATTGTGGACACTTACGGAGGAGCCGGAGCTCACGGAGGAGGAGCCTTCTCGGGAAAAGACCCCAGCAAGGTGGACCGCAGCGCCGCATACGCCGCACGCCATATCGCCAAGAACCTGGTAGCCGCGGGAGTGGCCGACGAGATTCTGGTGCAAGTCTCATACGCCATCGGTGTAGCACGTCCCATCAATATCTTTGTCAACACTTACGGACGCAGCCACGTGGCCATGAGCGACGGAGAGATTGCGAAGAAAGTGGACGAGCTGTTCGACATGCGTCCGCGCGCCATCGAAGAGCGTCTGAAACTCCGCAACCCGATTTACAGCGAGACAGCCGCCTACGGACACATGGGACGTGAGCCGAAAGTGGTGACCAAACATTTTGAGTCGGCATACGAAGGCAACAAGGACGTGGAAGTGGAACTTTTCACATGGGAGAAACTAGACTATGTGGACAAGGTGAAGGAAGCGTTCGGACTGAAATGACCGGCCAGACCCGACTGACAATAAAGGCCGCGGAGCCACGCAAGGAAATTCTTCCGGACGGGAGAATGCCATGTGACTCCGCGGCCTTTGCTCAAATGATTTGAAAAGAAATTCGTAAATTTGCGGCATGATGAGCAAGGAAGTCTGCCATACAGGTTTTTCACAGCTCCACGAGCTTTATGAACAGCATGTGGAGGAAACGGACAGCGCGTTGGTCCGGAGCATGGAAGTGCGTGAGGCTTCAGGGATGGCAGGTGAGCCGTTGCCTTACCTGATGCGCGCCGACTGGCCCGTATCGTGCGTGACGCTATGCTGTTTCTTCCTGATCATTTATGCCGTCAGAAACGGAAGAAAATACCTTTACCAGCATTTCAAGGACTTTTTCAGGCAAAAAGACAGGGCAGGACTGTTTGACGATTCCTCAAACTCCGATTTCCGCTATACGCTTGCCTTGTCATGCGTATTCGCCGTTTCGGCGGGAATATTCATGTTCGACTATTTCACGGAAACCAATCCCCGGCTGCTGCATACACTCCCCCATACGTGGCTGCTCGGCATCTATCTGGGCAGCATGTTCGCGTTGGTATCCATAAAATGGATATCCTACCGCTTCATCAACTGGATCTTTTTTGAGAGAGAACAGAACAAGAGGTGGATCACCGCTTACTTCGATCTTCTTGGAGGATGCGGCCTTATCCTGTATTCCGCCGCCTTGCTGGCCGTATATCTTGACTTGAATGCATACATTTCGTATACAATTGTACTTTCAATCGCCGTATGCAGCAAAATATTACTGTTTTATAAGAGCATTAGGAACTTTTTCAAACATTTTCATGGCATTCTGCATTTAATTCTGTACTTTTGTGCCCTCGAAATAGCACCTCTTCTTTTTCTATGGAAAGGATTAGGATATGTAAACGACTTATTAATTCTAAATTTTTAGTACATTGAAGATAAAGAAAGTACTGGTTTCCCAGCCTAAACCGACATCTGAAAAGTCACCTTATTATGACATTGCTGAAAAGTACGGGGTGAAGATAGACTTTCGTCCCTTCATAAAGGTAGAAAGCTTGTCGGCTAAAGAGTTTAGACAACAGAAGATTTCTATTCTGGACCACACGGCCATCGTGTTTACCTCACGCCATGCAATAGACCATTTCTTCAGTCTCTGTACGGATTTGCGTGTGACCATTCCTGAAACGATGAAATATTTCTGTACGTCTGAGACTATTGCGCTTTACATCCAGAAGTACGTGCAATACCGCAAACGGAAAGTATTTTTCGGTGCTACGGGCAAGTTCCCCGACCTGGTGCCGCTGATGGTGAAGCACAACACGGAAAAATACCTGATTCCGATGTCTGACGTACACAACGACGAGGTGAAGAACCTGCTTGACAAGAACAAGATCCACCATACGGAAGCGGTGATGTACCGCACGGTCAGCAACGATTTCACCCCGGAAGAAGAGTTCAACTACGACATGCTGATATTCTTCAGTCCGGCGGGAATCCAGTCGCTGATGAAGAACTTCCCCGATTTCGAGCAAAAGGACATCGCCATCGGAAGTTTCGGACCGACAACGGCGAAAGCCGTGAAAGACGCGGGACTGCGTCTTGACCTGGAAGCTCCGACAAGCGTGGCTCCTTCAATGCCGGCCGCACTGGACATGTTTATCCGTGAGCACAACAAATAAATGACATTATTTCCGCAGATTCACGCGGATTCGCACAGGCCTCTCTGTTTACGGTCTGGAAAAAATCCGCGTCAGTCTGCGTTTTTCATTCATGTGGGTAGAATGACAGAAACGAAAAGACACATGTTGCCGAAAAAAGAACGGCTGTGCAGCCGGATTCTTATCGAGAGACTCTTCACCGGGGGCAGCAAGTCATTGCCCGCGTTTCCGCTCCGCATTGTCTATATGCCGGTGGAAGGGGAAGGTCTCCCCACCGTCACCATGATGGTCAGCGTATCCAAGAAACGATTCAAAAGGGCCGTCAAACGGAACCGGGTGAAAAGACAGATACGGGAGGCTTACCGCAAACAAAAGGATATCCTGCTGGAACCGCTCCTCGCGTCAGGGAAAAAACTGGCGATAGCGTTCATCTGGCTCGACAATGAACTGCACGGGTCGGCCGAAGTGAATGTCAAAGTAAAAAGACTGTTGCAGCTCACGGCTGAACGCATCGTCCTATGATCCGGAAACTCTTCACTTTTCTGCTCCTGCTTCCGGTTTATTTCTACCGGAACTGCATCTCCCCCTTTACTCCCCCTTCCTGCCGATTCACACCGACCTGCTCACAATATGCCGTCGAGGCCCTCAAGAAGCATGGTCCCATAAAGGGGCTCTATCTGGCTGTCCGGCGCATCCTGCGGTGCCATCCGTGGGGAGGGTCGGGATACGACCCTGTTCCTTAAATAAACCTTGCTTTTCAACCATGCTGCTTGACATCCATACACACCATTTGCCCGACCATCCGGCCACAGCTTTATGGAGCGGATGCATGAAAGACCGGAATGCCGCGGAAATCCATCATGCGGAATGGATTTCCGTGGGTATCCATCCGTGGCATCTTTTACCCGACAATCTGAATAAGCAACTTGACTGGTTGGAATCCGTAATAACAACCGACCGACGTGTCCTGGCCATAGGTGAGGCCGGACTTGACAGACTTTGCCAGACTCCTTTTAAACTTCAGTTAAAGGCTTTTAGAATAATCATTGAATTGTCCGAAAAGCACAGGCTTCCCCTTATCATCCATGCCGTAAAGACCTTCAACGAAATCATGGCACTGAAAAAGGAAATCCGTCCCTTCCAACCATGGATCATCCATGGATTCAGAGGAAAGAAAGAATTGGCCGGAAGTCTGCTCCGACAGGATTTCCATCTCTCGGTCGGTGAAAAATTCAATACAGAAGCCGTAAAAACCATCCCTTCGGAACATCTGTTGGCTGAGACAGATGAAAGTCTTGCGGACATATCTGACATTATCGGCCGACTGGCGGAAGTACGCGACGAAAGCGTTGACTCCCTCCGCACACGTCTCTGCCTCAATGCCGAACGCCTCTTTTTTCATCGCTAAAAATTGGTTATTCAGATAAAGTGTCGTAATTTTGCTTCCCTGATATTATCTTTTTTATTACACAATATGTTAAACTAAGAATTTCATTCGATGAATTTTGTAGAAGAACTAAAATGGCGTGGAATGGTCCACAACATGATGCCGGGTACGGAAGAATTGCTGGAAAAGGAAATGGTTACTGCTTACTTGGGTATTGACCCGACGGCCGATTCATTACATATCGGTCATCTTTGCGGAGTCATGATGCTGCGGCATTTCCAGCGGTGCGGCCACAAGCCTCTGGCTCTGGTGGGAGGTGCCACCGGCATGATCGGTGACCCGTCGGGAAAATCGCAGGAACGCAACCTGCTCGATGAGGAAACTCTGCGCCATAATCAGGAATGCATCAAAAGACAATTGGGAAAATTCCTTGATTTTGAATCAGATGCCCCGAACAAGGCGGAACTGGTGAACAACTATGACTGGATGAAGGACTTCACGTTCCTTGAATTTGCACGCACGGTAGGAAAACACATTACGGTAAACTACATGATGGCAAAGGATTCGGTTCAGAAACGTCTGAACGGAGAAGCCCGCGACGGTCTTTCATTTACAGAATTTACATATCAGCTTCTGCAAGGATATGACTTCCTTCACTTATACGAAACCAGAAACTGCAAACTCCAATTGGGCGGTTCCGACCAATGGGGAAACATCACTACAGGTGCCGAACTGATCCGTCGTACCAACGGGGGTGAAGTGTATGCACTGACCTGTCCGCTGGTGACCAAAGCAGACGGCACCAAGTTCGGAAAAACAGAATCAGGCAACGTATGGCTGGATCCGCGATATACTTCTCCTTATAAATTCTATCAGTTCTGGCTGAATGTAAGCGATGAGGATGCCGAACGTTACATCAAGATATTCACATCATTGACTAAGGAAGAAATCGACGCGTTGATTGCCGAACACAAGCAGGCACCGCATCTGCGCGCGCTTCAAAAACGTTTGGCCAAGGAAGTTACCGTCATGGTACACTCGGAAGAAGACTACAATGCAGCCGTGGAAGCATCAGGCATCTTGTTCGGCAATGCCACTTCCGAAGCATTGAAGAAACTGGATGAAGACACATTGCTGTCTGTATTCGAAGGCGTTCCTCAGTTTGAGGTGGCAAAAGCAGAAATCGAAGCCGGCATCAAGGCTGTCGACCTGTTTACAGAAAAAGCGGCCATTTTCCCCTCAAAAGGCGAAATGAGAAAAATGGTACAGGGCGGAGGCGTCTCTCTTAACAAGGAGAAATTATCCGCTTTCGACCAGACGGTTACTGCCGCTGACTTGCTGGACGGAAAATATGTGCTGGTTCAACGCGGAAAGAAAAATTATTATCTGATTATCGCCAAATAACCAACCTTTTCCACTCGTTGTAAAGAGGTTGTATCAAAATGAGGATTGACTATCAAAAAGCAATGTCATCCTAAGAAAAGCGAAGGATCTCGTGTATATTAGTTTATGTTTCCGAGATCCTTCACTCCGTCCAGGATGACAAAATGAAAGTGGATTTTTATTTTGAGACAGCCTCTTTTTTATAGTTCTTTCAGCAATTCTTCCACGGCCGCTTTCAATTGCGTGTCTTCTCCCTTCACAACTGTTTCAGGAGCGTTCAACACATATACATCCGGTTCAAGCTGTTTGTTTTCCAGATAGCTTCCGTCCGGTAACTGATAACCGATTACTGGAATGCCGAACACCAGCGACGGGTCCTGCATGCGCACCCAATTGACACTGGTCATCGTTCCCGGCACGGGAGCTCCCACCAGCTTACCTATATTCCGGTGCTTGTAGACCCAAGGAGTGCCGTGTGCGTTCGAATAGTTCGCCTCACACTGAATCATGATGGAAGGCTTGTTCCACCTGCGGCTCGGCATGTCGCAGGCGGCACGCCCCCGGATCACCTGAGTCAGGTATTTCTTTCCGCTGAACAACACCTCTATATCTTCATGCAGACGACCTCCGCCGTTGAAGCGCGTATCAATCACGATACCTTCACAATTGTTGTATTTGCCCAGAATGTCCGAATAAACCGTCCGGAAACTGTCATCCCCCATCGACTCGATATGCACATAGCCTAAGCGTCCGTTTGACCATTTTTCCACGTCAGCCGCACGCTGCTTCACCCAACGCTTATAAAGCAGTCCGTTCATCGCCCCGTTGCTGACAGGTTTCACTACCTCCTCCCAACGTTTTCCGGTAGAAGGGTCGTACAGAGAAACAAGTACTTTCTTTCCTGTCTTTCCGTTCAGCAAAACCGTATAGTCAGTTTCGGCATCAAGCTCTGTCCCGTCAATCTTCTCGATGATCATGCCGGCTTCCATACGTGAAGATTTCCGGTCGAAAGGACCTTTCTCCACCACCTCGTCCACTTTCAGCCCGTCACCTGTATAGCTCCAGTCATAAAGCAATCCCAGATTCGCCGTATTGTCGCCCGAAACGTTGCTGTAATAGCGTCCGCCCGTATGCGATACATTCAGTTCACCCAACCACTCGCTCAGCAGTTCCGCGAAATCATAATTGTTGTTGATATGGGGCAGGAACTTGCGGTAAGCCTCCGTCATCGCCTCCCAATCTACCCCATGCATATTCACGTTATAGAAACGTTTCTTTTCCTCATTATATACATAATTGAACATGAAACGGCGTTCGGCCGCCAGGTCCATCTTCATTTCCGCACGATAAGTAATCGGTTTCAGCGCATCCGAAGACAGACTCATCTTCTGCATCTTGCTTCCGCCCAGCACGAAAAGATTCTTTCCGTCCTTGTCCAGCTCCATGTCGCCCCATCCGGCATCCATCTTATGGAGGAGTTTTGTCTCATGTTTCCGCAAATCCATCTTCCACATGTCAAACCCTCCTTCAAAAGCGGAAAGATAATAGAGCGACTCACCGTCCTCCGGAATAATCGCCGAAGCGATGCTCGACGAATTGGGAGTCAGGCGCACAATACGGTTCTCGATACCGTCAAGTTCCACCACGATATCTTCCGGCTCCTCTTCCTTTCCATCTTTCTCTTTGTCATCGTCTTTTTTCTTGTCTTTCTTCTTGTCCGCCTCATCCTCGGCTTTTTCCTGTTCCTTTTCAAGCTCCTTCTGCAACTCGTAGTCCTCCTTGCTCAAACGGAACTTGTCATAAGCGTCCTGATTGACAAAAGCCAGCATCACATCATCGAGCGAGCCCCACGAGGCATGGTTGCGCATTCCGTAACGTTCGGTAGTGAACAAGACGGCATTGCCTCCCATCACCCATTTGGGCGAACCGCTGGTATAACCGCTGTTGGTCAGATTGACCAGACTTCCCTTTCCGTCCGCACTTACAAGAGCGATATCCGTATAAGGGTCATGCTGATGGGCTATGAACTCCAAGGTAAACCATTTTCCATCGGGCGACCATGAATAGCTGAACGGAGCTCCCAACTCATACCAAGTGGAACCGTCGGTTATCTGACGCACTTTCTTTGATTCCAGATTCACCACTTTCAGCCGGATACGGTCTTCGATGAAGGCCACTTCCTTACCGTCAGGAGAAAATTTCGGGTACATACGTTCCACCGTTTTTGAAGGAAGAAGCACCTCTTCTTCAATCAAGGTCGCGTTGGGGAAATTCAAATCTTCCTTGCGTGAAATCTTGGCGGTGTACAGTTCCCAGTTGCCGTTCCGCAGACTGGAATAGACCAGCGTACGGTTGTCGGCACCGAACGAGACTCCCTCTTCCGCTTCCGACGTATGAGTAATCTGCCTGGTCGTGCCGTATTCCACCGAAGTGACGAACACATCTCCACGCACAATGAATGCCACCTGCTTGCCATCGGGTGAGACCACCGCCTCACTGGCACCACTGGAAAAGCTCAACGAAGCCGGGATGTCCTCATCGTCACGGGTAAGTGTCACATTCACTTTCTGAGGTTTTCCTCCCTTCTGCTGGGTATAGATTTCTCCGTCGTAAGTATAACACAACAGTCCGTTGCCTCCTGCCGACAGAAAGCGCACCGGATGCGTCTTGAACGATGTCAGCCGCTCTACCTGCTGCGGATTGTCTACCGCCGCCTTATACACATTGAATGACCCTCCGTCGCGCTCACTCAAGAAATAGAATTCCTTTTCGCCTGCCGCCCAGACCGGATTGCGGTCTTCTCCCGGACGGTCGGTCAGATTAGTATGCTTTCCGGTCCTTGCGTCATACATCCAGACATCGCGCGTAATAGACGAGGTGTGATGTTTGCGCCATTCATCCTCAAACCCTTTCCGGTCCTGATAGAGGAATCTTCCGCCGGACCTGTCGTAGCAGACCATCTCGGCAGGAGTGCCCAAAATCTGTTCCGTCTTGCCCCCTCCAACGGAAACTTTGTAAAGCTCTGTCATGGCTGAAGTAGGGAAAAGTGCGCTGGAAGCAGGATCCTGAATGCTTGCCGAAAACACCACATACTTCCCGTCGGGAGTAAAGGCAGAAGGAGTCTCGGCCGCCGAATTGCTTGTGAGCCGACGGGCAGGACCTCCTTCCGAATACATTACGAATATATCCGGATTTCCATACCGGTCACTTGAGAAAGCAATCTGTTTTCCGTCAGGCGACCATACAGGCGATGCCTCATACGAATCATGGGTTGTAAGCCGCACGGCTTCTCCGCCCGAAGCGGCCACCTTATAAATATCTCCTTTATAACAAAATACGATCTCCTTGCCGTCAGGCGAAATGCGCACGTCGCGCATCCAGAGAGGAGTCACGGCCGAAGCACCCGCGGCCATTGTCCCCAAAGCAAGACTCAACAATAATTTCTTCATTTCAATCTGTTTTCTTTAAAATTAAATGCGTGGCAAGTTATCAAGAAAATTCCGGATCCGCAAACTTTTTCAGAACGCGGCATCCCGTCTGTCAGACAAAGAGATATTGGGAAACAAAAAAATGCCAAATTATTTGGCTTGTATCCGGAAAAACCTTTATCTTTGCAAAGTTTTCCAAGGAAAACACATGATGTTTGGACTATGGTGTAATGGCAGCACAACAGGTTTTGGTTCTGTTTGTCTAGGTTCGAATCCTGGTAGTCCAACCGGAATCCCCGTAAAGCGATGGTTTTACGGGGATTTTTATTTTTCATCATTATCATATGGTACTTCCCTACGTATAGACATAAAAAAAGGAGTACCGCCGTACTCCAACCTTTGTTAACCTTAAATCTAATACTATGAAAAACACATTGCAAAGATACGGACTTTCAGGTAAATGACAAATTTACAGACTGAAAATCCGTATCTTATAATATGTTTTAACGTATATACTTTAGTGTTTAAGCCTCATTAATATATTTAGAGCCCGAGTCTGGCTGATATCTCAAGCATCCTTTCGATCGGACGGATGGCTTTTTCCGCAACAGACGGTTCCACCTGTACTTCAGGCCATTCGTATTTCAATGTGTTATACAGTTTCCCGAGGGTGTTCAGACGCATGAAATTACACTCGTTGCAGGCACATGTGCTGTCCTCAGGCGGTGCCGGAATGAAATTCTTTCCGGGACATTTCTTCTTCATTTCATACAATATGCCACTCTCCGTAGCCACTATGAAATCTTTCTTATCGCTTGCCATGGCAAACTTGAGAAGCCCTGCCGTAGACGCCACCTTGTCGGCAATCCTGGCCACCGCTCCCTTGCATTCAGGATGCACGAGCACCTGCGCATCGGGATACTGTCTCTTAAGCTCCAGTATCTTTTCCACCGAGAACTTTTCATGCACGTGGCAGGCACCGTCCCAAAGCAACATGTTCCGCCCTGTAATGGAATTGATATAATTTCCCAGATTCCGGTCGGGACCGAAAATAAGCTTCTCGTCCTCCGGAAAACTTTCCACAATCTGACGGGCATTGGTGGAAGTCACCACCACGTCCGTCACGGCCTTCACCGCCGCACTGGTATTCACATACGAGATAACCTTATGATCGGGATGAGCATGCACGAAACGTGCGAACTCATCAGCCGGACAACTGTCCGCCAATGAACATCCAGCATTCAGATCGGGAATGAGTACTTTCTTGTCCGGACAGAGAATTTTGGCAGTCTCTCCCATGAAATGCACTCCGCACATCACGATAATGTCCGCCGGTGTCTTGGCGGCCCACTGGGCAAGCGCCAGACTGTCCCCTATGAAATCCGCGATTTCCTGTATCTCGTCAGCCTGATAGAAGTGACCGAGAATCACCGCATTCTTTTCCTTGCACAGGTCTTTGATCTCTTTCTTCAAGTCAATCCCTTTGTCGACGGGTTCATCCACATAACCCTTTTTCAACCAACTTTCTTTTTTCATCATATTCTTATTATATTTTCTCTTTTTAAAAAGAAATGTATGATAGTGATGATATCCGGTTAATTGTGTTTGAAAAAAATCAGACGGTTTGCTTGCTTTTTCCGTTATTTATCCGGAAACTGGAGATATGAGTAGTCCGTTCACAGGCTTGTTTCCTGATTTCATTCTACTTACGCCCACAATTAACAGACGGTTCATTACATGCAAAGTTAAAAACTTTTCGTTTATCCACCTTTTAAAATCCGGTTATAATGTGTTTAAATAGCGGATATAAAAAACGGTCAGTTTTTTTGTTTTGTTGGTTTCTTTCCGGCTATAAGGATTCGGACGGATTTCGCAAGAATTTCTTTTCATTTTCTATTCTCAGGTTATTTACACGTTTTCCACCGTTTTCAACAGGGTTATGAATATAGTTCGTATCTTTGTGGGGTGAAACCAATATGTTTTCTGATATGTCTGATTTGAGAAAGCTGAAGATAACTGAAATGAACCGCCTGACGGTGGACGAGTTTAAAGAAGCCCGGAAACTGCCGTTGACGGTGGTGCTCGACGATGTGAGAAGCCTGCACAACATCGGTGCGGTGTTCCGCACATCGGATGCTTTCCTGATCAGCAGGATCTATCTTTGTGGAATTACGGCTGTTCCTCCTCATCCGGAAATGCACAAGACGGCATTGGGAGCTGAACTGACGGTGGACTGGGTATATTGCAAGACCACGCAAGAGGCTGTGGAAGAGCTTCATGGAGAAGGATATACGGTGCTGGCCATCGAGCAATGTGAGGGAAGTACGATGCTTGACGAGTATAAGCCCGAGCCGGAACGGAAATATGCGCTGGTGTTGGGAAACGAGGTGAAAGGCGTGAAACAGGAAGTGGTCGACATGTGTGACGGATGTATCGAGATTCCGCAATACGGCACCAAGCATTCGTTGAATGTGTCAGTCACCGCGGGAATCGTGTTGTGGGAGTTTGCCTATAAGATGCGTAAGCTGGAATCCGATCCTGTTGACAATCCTGTGGAATGACGGTTAATATCTTGTTTGTTTTCTGTTAATTCATTGATGGACAATGATTCTACAATTGTCCGTTTTCCACAAGTGTGGCCACACGCTCTATCATCTTGTCCTCGTCTTCCGGGTGGTAGCCTTTTTTCAGACTGGCGCCGAAAAGGGCCGCGAAAGTCTGGTAGAAGCCGGCTTTGAACGGTCCCATGAAAGCGCGTACCAGTTGGAAGGATGACTGGTTGCATTCACGGTTCACCAGCTTTATCAACAGTTTTCCCTGTGAGAAGGTCAGTTTCTTCATTCTTGGAGTGTATTGCTGCTTCAGTCCTTTTTCCACGGCCTTGATATGTTTCTGTTTGGCTTCCTCGTCAGGAAGCGTCTCCAGATATTCGTATGTTTCGATGACGGCATTCCGCACTTCCTTGGCGATGGGGAGTGTCTTTTTCACGTCTCTCACCAGTTTGTAATAATACCTTTCCTGCCGTCTGTTCTTGAATTCCAGTTTCGGGTAAACATATACAGTCCTGAGCGTTATATGGGGTATAGTGTCGCCGTTGTATACGATGGCCGGAACCATGTAGCCTTGGATGGAGGTCTGGAGTTTTTCCTGCCCGGAAGATTCCGACACGAAACCGGCCGAAAGGAACAATGCTATGTATAACCATCGTTTCATGTGCGCAAAAATAGGAATAATAATCCGATTTTTCTTCTATTGTTAACGTATTTATAGATGTTTGTCAATCCTGTTTATATCTATGTGGAAAAAGTGTTGTTTTATCTGTATATTAGGGTGTTGTGCCTGTTTAAAACTCTGTGCGCAATCAAATTGGACGGAGTGGTTGGAGCAGACGGACAGTGACGAGGCGTTGTCTGCCATGCAGGAACGCTATGAGGAGCTCAGTGAACTGGCGGAGCATCCTTTCAACATCAATGCCGCAACGAAGGAACAGTTGGAGCGTCTCCCGTTTCTTTCCGACAGGATGATAGAGAATATTCTGTATTATCTGTATAAATACGGACCGATGCTGACAAAGAATGAGTTGCTTGGCGTGGAGGGCATGGATGTGCAGACACGTCGGTTTCTGGAGGATTTCATTTATGTCGGTCCGTCTGAATCGGAAGATGACGGATTAAGTTTCCGGAAGGTGTGGAAATACAATAAACAGGAGTTGTTGACACGTGTGGATTTCCCTGTGAATAAAAAGGCGGGTTATGCCGGCTATCCGGAAGAGACGCTTCAGAATAGTCCGAATAAAAAATATATGGGAGATCCTTTCTATCATAACTTGCGGTATAAGTTTCAGTATAAGGACCGGATTTTTCTTGGACTTACCGCCGAGAAAGATGCGGGAGAACCTTTTTTCAGCAAATACAACCGGAAAGGATATGATTTTTATTCCGCCAGTCTGTTTTTGAAAGATTTCGGACGGATAAAGGCATTGGCGTTCGGAAACTATCGGGCGAGTTTCGGTTATGGTCTTGTCATGAACATGGGATTCAGTATCGGAAAGTTCTCTTCCATGGCGGGGTTGAACCGGAGGGGAAAAGGATTGTCGAAATACACTTCTGTGAATGAGGCGGATTATCTTCAGGGAGCGGGAATGGAAGTGGAGCTGGCCAGACGTTGGTCGGCCACTGTCTTCTATTCTTTCCGCAAGCAGGATGCACGTGTGGAAAACCAGTTCATAAGGACGTTGAAAACAGACGGATATCATCGGTTGAAAAAGGATATGGAAAAGAAGAATACTGTCAGTAATCATCTGACCGGATGTAATTTATCGTATAACGGAAAATATATGGAATGTGGATTGACGGCTGTTTATAATGTTTTCAACAAAGTGTTGAATCCTGACCTCCGCCTGTATAACCGATACTATCCGAGGGGAAAGGATTTCTTTAATATGGGAGCGGATTACAAGTTTTTTCTGAATAAGGTGATTCTGGCCGGGGAAGTGGCATTTGACAAGTCTGGTGCCTTGGCCATGCTCCATTCCTTGAGTTATTCACCGTCTGTGAATACCGTGGTGACAGTTATGAACAGATATTATGACAAACGTTATCAGGGTCTGTATGCAAACGGTTTCGGTGAAAACTCGCGTACACAAAATGAGTTGGGAATTTATATGGGATTGGAATCCAGCTTGTTGTCCAGGTGTAAGTTATTGACATATGTGGATTTCTTTTATTTCCCATGGTACCGTTATCAAGTGGACAGACGGAAGACCATGGGAATGGAAGGTGTTTTCCAGTTAAGTTATTCACCGTCCAATTCACTGGATGTGTTGATAAAGTACAGTTACAAGAACAAGGCCAGGAACTTTACTCATGAAGAGAAGGGGAAGTATGTGTTGCCGAATATCCGCCAGCGTCTTCACGGGCAAGTATCGTATGCCTGCAATGAATGGATGAACGTGAAGGGAGTGGCGGAATATATCCGTTCGTCTTATTGGAGACAGGAATCTTCCGATGGGTATGTAGGAAGCGGAACCGTGAAGTTGGGTACGGACCGTTTTCCGTTCCGGGGTTCAGTCACGACTTCCTGGTTTCATACGGACGATTATGCTTCGAGGGCCTATCTGTATGAACCGGGATTGCTTTATGCCTATTCCATGTCGTCATTTTACGGAAAAGGACATCGGCTGGTCTTGATGGCGGACTGGCGGTGGAAAAAGCGGCTGACCGTCCAGGCAAAATGGGGATGGACACACTACCGCGACCGTAATCTGATCAGTTCAGGTACGGAAGAGATTCAGGGAAACGACAAGTACGACCTGCAGTTGCAGGTAAGGCTGAAGTGGTGAGAAACAATGGATGATTATAAGTCAGATTATCTGTGTGATCCGTTCGTGGTGAAAAAGACAGGATTTCGTTGTTGTTTTCCGGAAACGTCTTGACAAATTCTATGGTCCGGCTTGTGGACTGTATAGTCCATATCGGTGAACCATACAGTCCACCGATATGAACCGTATGGTTCACTGGCTGGACCATAGAATTTTTTTTGATGTTTTCTCTTTTCTTCTTTGGGTTCAGTTATTTTTATTACTTTTGTGTGTCACAAGAATCATAAAAACATCAGGCTTTATGTCAACAGTCATTTATCCGGCTCCTATATTCGGTCCCGTTCATAGCCGGCGGTTGGGCGTGTCGTTGGGAATCAACCTGCTTCCGGCCGACGGGAAGTTCTGTACTTTCGACTGCATTTATTGCGAGTGCGGTTACAATGGGCAGCATCGTCCCCGGCTGAAGGTGCAGACCCGTGAGGCGGTACGTGAGGCGCTTGAGGCCCGTCTGATTGACATGAAGCGAAACGGTCCTTCTCCCGATGTGCTCACGTTCGCGGGCAACGGCGAGCCTACGGCCAATCCTTATTTTCCGGAAATCATAGATGATACGCTGGCATTGCGCGACAAGTACTTTCCCGATGCGAAAGTCAGCGTGTTGAGCAATTCCACCTTTATCCGTAAGCCCGAAGTGTTTGCCGCGCTGGACAAGGTGGACAACAACATTCTGAAACTGGATACGGTGGATATCGGGTATATCCGTAAGGTGGACCGCCCTACCGGACATTACGACTTGAACGGGATAATCGAGGGAATGAAAGCTTTCAGGGGCAATCTGATTATCCAGACCATGTTCATGAAAGGAAAGACCGACGGCGGGGAGGATGTGGACAACACTTCCGACAAGTATGTGTTGCCTTGGCTGGAAGCGGTGAAGGAAATCGCTCCCCGTCAGGTGATGATCTATACAATCGACCGGGAGACTCCCGACCGCTTCCTGCAAAAGGCCACCCACGAGGAGCTTGACCGTATTGCGGCATTGGTGAGCGGTGCGGGAATCGCGGTGAGTGTCTCTTACTGACAAAAAGAGGCTGAAACAGGGCTTGTTCTCATTTTACAGTTCAAGTTCAAGAGATGTCAGAAGTTCGCCTGACAGGTTCATGGCGACCATGTCATTCTGCTTCACCCAGTCGTTCCCGGAATCATCCCATCTATACAGTGCGATATAGAGCGCACCGTCAGTGCCTTCATCATAAGTCTGCTTGGCAATCACATCAGCATATTCCTGCTTTCCACTGTTCCACGCGTCATATTCAATGGCATATCCGTTTTCATCATACAGGTAATTCAGGATGTGCGATTTCTCCCATTCTTCCGTTATGTCGTTCCACTTCAACACTTCTTTCTGTGCCAGACGTTGCTCGCCGTCGTACACATAGTTGTATTTCAGAGTCGGAGACAGATATTTCCCACATATCGACTTACGGTACACAGCCTTGGCTGTGACAATTCCATCCTCAGAGGTTTCCGCATTGTATGCAAACCCACACCCGCCATATACGTTCAATGACGCTAAAAAAATCGTTGTTGCTGTAATGATTTCCATATCTTTCTTCTTTTAATTGTTTTTGTTTTCTTTTACTGACACAAAGGTAAGCAGGATATATCCCCTATCAGGTTATCACAATGTTATCGTTAGGTTAATTGTCGCCATACTTCAAGATGCCGACAGACTGGCATTCTGGCCTGTCAGTGAAAAGCAGGAATAGAAAGCCAAGATACGGTCTTTTAGTAGATAGGTATATTTAGCCTGTGACTGCTGGGAGAGTGCGTCGGCAAGTTTCATCTTGATTTCATTGTATTCGAATACAGTCGATTTCCCGGCTGCATATTTTTCCAAGGCATACCGATACGTGAGTTCGACATAAAATCAAAAGATAGTAAGTTGCCCGTCATTGATAAAGTTTACATCAATGGCGGGTTTCTTCTCAAAAAAGCAGTATGCTGCAATAGCCGACAAAGAGTTGGCTATAAAGTTATTGAATGAACGATGCCTGGAGTGTTCTATCTGTGCAATGTTCTTCAGCTCGTCATTCACAGTTTCAATCAAAGCTCTTTTTCTGATCAGGATCTTGTCGGCGATGCTCATCAGTGAGTTCTTCATATTGTTTTTAACTTTAGTGACAAGTTGTATGCCATTAAGGAAAAGGTTCTCAAACAGAGCCTGGCCGATATATCCCTTGTCGGCACACAGTTTTCCTTTAATGTTCTTCAGGAACTTACCCTGCTTCAGAGGCTCGCGGTCATCCACGTTTGCGGGAGTAAACATAAAATTGAGAATCTCTCCTTTATCATTGATTATCAAATGCAACTTGAATCCGAAGAACCATCCCATAGAACATTTTCCACGCTCGGCAAGTCCTTCAAATGTCTTATGAATCAGAATCCTCTGGTTACGACAGACACGCAAAGGAGTGGAGTCTACAAAACTGATGCCGGTACAGGTCCCCAACAGGACTTTCTTGATAAAAATAGTCAGGGGCAACAGTACTTCCTTCTCCAGTTCCACAAAACGGTTATAGGCAACCTGTTTCGGGAAAAGATGTTTCAGATGTTTGCAGACATATTCCTTGTAATAATGCTTGAAGCAGCGGAAACCGCCGGAGTGGAACAGGATAAGAATTACCATAATCTCAGCATCACTCATTCGGTTGGGCTTGTTGCGATGCTTCTGTTTCTTGTCTTCAACCATATATTTTTCCTGTTGAAATGTAAATTCTTTGCAGAAATCATCGGCCATACAATAAATCTCTGTAAATCTGTATAAGGAATATACCTCTTTGAAATCAAGAGAGTTAGAAGAATTACCTTGTTTTCGGGTAATGAGTTGACAACCGTTCCAATTGCCGTGGTCTGCATCGCTTTGCTTGTTCGGGTAACTCTTACGAATGCAAAAATAAGAAAAGGAATTGAATACACCAAAAAATGCCTGTTTTTCATTACCTTTGCAGAAAAAAGAAAGAATGAATGACATCTGGAATGAAATATGTTTTGAGCTAAGAGCTTGCATTCAAAATAATGTCTTGGAAAAAGATTATGAGAATGCGATTTGCAATTGTATGGTGCTCCTCGGTTGGAAGAAGTTTAGAGGTGAAATCATATCACAATACCCTGTACAAGCTGGGCATGAGAATAAATATGCTGATATTGTTGTTTTGCAAGATGGCGTTGAGCAGTTTGTGATTGAAATCAAACGACCAAACCACATATTGCAAGAAGAAGATGAAAGGCAGTTATTTTCTTACATGCGTCTACTAAAACACCAAGTGATTTTTGGGCTTTATGTGGGTGATAAAATTCGTTTATACTACGATGATGTGGCCTCCCAACAATTCCCCGAACAAGTTTTTTCTTTAGACATTGAAGAAAACAACCCGGATGGGGTTAAATTCGTAGAACTCTTTTCTAAAGCGTCATTCAATATACAGACCTTGACAGATTTTTGCAAAGGGCAAAAGGTAATAGCCCAAAAGCAAAAACAAATACAGGATGAAGTATCAAAAATACTATCTGACACAAGCGGACAAGTGTTCAAGGATGCGTTAAAAGAGAAATACCTAAACGAAGGGTATTCTGAAGATTGGGTAGAGTCCGTGCTTAACCAGTTTATTTTGACTGTTTCTCCATTGATTAAAGGAAACCAACCAGAAGTGGCAACTGTAATATCCGATTACGAATCTGTTGTTTCACATATAGTTAATCGCGATAAAACTAAATACGGCTTTTTAGGGAGCGGGCCATTGGCTAAAAGAAAATTTGTATTGGGTGTTGTCAGACATTTTGTAAGTAAGAACCCGAAGACATATGATGAATATGCTAAGATACTTAACAGCCTAAAGCCTGATTCACAAGGCGTAATTAGAACTTATGATTCCCTAACTAAAACGCAAATGATACGCTATTTTACAAAAGAAAAGGAATGCCTGAAAAGTATAGATGGAGTAAAATTTGTTGTCTGTAATCAGTGGGGCGATTTTAATATTGCTCCTATCGTACGTTTCGCAAATTCGCAGGGATATAATGCCATTGAATACAAGTGAGAAGTGCTGGTAGAATTGTTTTGGTATGCCTGAAACACAAACTTGCTACCATAGAAAAGTAAAGTCCTCACTTTGGGGTAACTCATAAGCCTTTGGGCAACTTAAAGGGCAATTTGCTGCTTCGTTCGGAACAAACGTGGAGTCCAAAGGGGTGCAATCCTGCTGGCTCATTGGGGCGTTTTTAGCATTAGCGTCAGCGTTGCGTGTAGAAAACGCCCTAATGAGCTATGGCTTTTTTTCCAAATGCCTGCGGCGGTGTCGGCGGCTTGTCTTTCTCTTTTTGCCAGCCTTGTCTGGTATTTCGTGCCGTTGTGCCGGCATGATTGCCTGTCGGCACAACGGCATACAGGCAGGGATGGTGCTGCCGTTCCCGTAGCAGACTAGATGAGGGTGAACATTTCGATGAATTGATGAATATAAGGTATAATATTCTGACATTCATTATAATACACCCTCAACATCCTTTCATCAAACCGCTCGCCAAAAGAAAAGTAATGTATGGGGCTGCGTCCGCTTTCTTTTCATCAGCCAAATTCTTCTGTTGAGTGCTTGATGAGGATGTAAACCGCTGTTATTCTTTATGTTTATATATGCTTTCATCATTTCATCAAAATAACAAGTGCCGTTTGTGTAATTTGTCGTACCGTATTCTGGCGGACTTGCAGACAGCTACAAAAACGTAGAACTGTTGAACAGAGCAGATAACATCCTGATATATTGTAAAATATATCATAAACAATCTCTCAACAAAAGCATATCGGCCAACAAACGGATACGAAAAGAAAAGATAAAAGAAAAGGCGAGGTCGGAATGGGGTTACTGTTTGCCCTTTCTTTTCAATAGCCATTTTCTTTTATTGAGTGTTTGTTGAGAGTATATCTTGTTATATGTCAACATATTATCTGCTGCATTCAACAATTCAAAAAAATATGATGGTTAGATTGGCGGTTATCAACCTAACATCCGTATCTGTGGCAGCTACCCAATGCAACCCACAGGATTTGTCTTTCTTTTCGCGAACACAGCCTTTCCAACAGGGCATTGCGTACCCTTGCTGTATTTGGCGTGTTGATGCGGAAAGC
This sequence comes from Candidatus Phocaeicola excrementigallinarum, assembly GCA_019120125.1. Taxonomy (GTDB): domain Bacteria; phylum Bacteroidota; class Bacteroidia; order Bacteroidales; family Bacteroidaceae; genus Phocaeicola; species Phocaeicola excrementigallinarum. Next base: position 34,888 of record DWVR01000054.1, read on the forward strand.
AAGTGCCACAACCATTGGCAGGGCATAGACTTCCGTATAATAGCCGTTGGGCAACCTGATGCGACTTTTCACCTCGCAAGGTTGTAGCACTTCGCTCCTGTACACAGCTCGGGTGGCGGCACGGAGTGTCGGGGCGATTACATCGAACAGCGTTACCAATTCCATTTCGCTCATCCACACGTTGGCGGCATCGGACGGTACGGCAATCTTGCCGCACCCGTCCATCGTGATTGTTGTCCGTTTCATATCCCCGCCACTTTGATGTTGCCGAATGACTTGCTCAGCTTGTCGCCCAACATCGTGAGGTCGTTGTCCAACTTCTCCACGGTAATCTTCGCATAGATTTGGGTCGTTTCGATGTTCGTATGTCCCAAAATGCGGCTTACGCTCTCAATCGGCATACCCTTGCAGAGGGCCAGGGTAGCGAATCCATGACGTGAGCAATGAAAGCTGATGTCCTTATTCACACCGCATTCCCGTATCATCTTCTTCAACGGCTTGCAGATGGACCAATAGTTCAGGTTGGGGAACACGAGGTTGTTTTCTTGGAACGGTCGGTAACGCTCAATTATCTGCAACGGGATGTCCAGCAACTTCACTTGGAACGGTACGCCCGTCTTGTGACGCTTGGAGATAATCCACTTCTCGCCGTTCACCTCCACGATGCGGTCAGTGGTCAGTTCATTGATGTCCACGAATGAAAGTGCGGTAAAGCTCGCAAACACGAACAGGTCACGGATATATGCCAGCTTCGGGTCTGCGAACTCGTGCGTCATCACCGCTTTTAACTCGTCCTCCGTCAGAAACTCACGTTCCTTGACATTCGGGCTGATGTGGAACTGCGCAAACGGGTTTCTCGGTATCAATCCGTTGAAGTGCGCACGCATCACCACGCCTTTCAGCCACATGCACTTCTCCCATATCGTGCCGTTGCGCAATCCCGCTTCCGTGGAAAGATAGACAGCAAACTCCTTGATGAAGTCGGGCGTAAGTTCCAGCATCGACATGTCGCTGCGCTTGTAGAACGACTTGATGAATGCCGCCACATAGTTCCTTGCCACTACCCTTGACTGATAGGTCGCCATTTTCCTGTCCTTGCCGACACGTTTCTTGAACACCTCGTTCTCACGGTCGAAGGCTTTGAGCAGCGTTTCATACTCGCCGCCGATGCCTTGATAGGCGTTGCGCACCATTTCTGCCGTCACAAACGCCTCACGGTCGGATATGCGCTGGTAGTGCTTGATGATTTGCGCCTTGATGTTGTCAAGCGCAAGGTTCGTTTCCCTTGCCTCCAAACTCTTGCCCTTGGCACGGTTGCCCTTTACGTCCCAAAGCTCCTTTGCGATGCTCCGTTTGCAACTGAACTGCGCCACCGTTCCGTTGATTGTAACCCGTCCCATGATGGGGACAGTTCCATTCTTCTCCTTGCTGCCGTTCGCA
>DWVR01000055.1 GCA_019120125.1 Candidatus Phocaeicola excrementigallinarum
CAAGGCGCAGTTAAATATATTGACCCACGTAAAGAATAATAGGAGGACACAGATTATGATTAGACCAGTACAGTTTGAAAGTCAAGACCGTCGTATAAAGCAGATTCTGGCTGCATTGAACGAGAACGGCATCAAAGACATTGAAGAAGCTAATGCAATCTGTGACGCAGCAGGTCTCGACCCGTATCTGACTTGTCAGGAGACTCAGGGTATCTGCTTCGAGAACGCGAAATGGGCTTATGTGGTAGGTTGCGCCATCGCATTGAAGAAAGGCTGCAAGAACGCGGCTGACGCTGCTGAAGCTATCGGTATCGGTTTGCAGGCATTCTGTATTCCGGGTTCTGTAGCTGATGACCGTAAGGTTGGTTTGGGTCACGGTAACCTGGCCGCACGTCTGCTCCGTGAGGAGACTCAGTGCTTCGCCTTCCTGGCAGGCCACGAATCATTCGCCGCTGCAGAAGGTGCCATCAAGATCGCGGAAATGGCAAATAAAGTTCGTAAGAACCCACTGCGCTGTATCCTGAACGGTCTGGGCAAGGACGCTGCCATGATCATTTCCCGTATCAACGGATTTACATACGTACAGACTAAGTTCGACTACTTCACAGGCAAGCTGAACATCGTACAGGAAACTCCGTATTCTGACGGCCCCCGTGCGAAAGTAAAATGCTACGGCGCTGACGATGTACGTGAAGGTGTGGCCATCATGTGGCACGAAAACGTAGATGTATCCATCACAGGTAACTCTACAAACCCGACCCGTTTCCAGCATCCGGTTGCAGGCACTTACAAGAAAGAGCGTGTACTTGCCGGCAAACCTTACTTCTCAGTAGCGTCAGGTGGTGGTACAGGCCGTACACTCCATCCGGACAACATGGCCGCAGGTCCTGCTTCTTACGGTATGACCGACACCATGGGCCGTATGCACTCGGACGCTCAGTTCGCAGGTTCTTCTTCAGTTCCCGCACACGTGGAAATGATGGGCTTCCTGGGTATCGGAAACAACCCGATGGTAGGATGTACAGTAGCTTGCGCCGTGAATGTGGCTTTGGCTCTGAACAAGTGATCACACTTGAACATACATTCTTGATTTGACATAAAGACTCCCGCATTAAGTGTGGGAGTCTTTTATTTACATAATTGGCATAAAAAAGGGAAGGCACCGCATTTGGACATACCTTCCCATATAAATACCCGGAAAAATCCGCACTTATTTCTGAATAAACGGTTTAAGACCCTTTACCGCTTCAGCAGCCGTGATACGTTTTCCACCGTTATCCAGATCAATCAGGATGTAACGGTCATTTCCCATGCCAAGTTCCTTCATATACGACAACTGGCGCAGCCCATGACGGGTTTCAATACGTTCCACCAGATCATGATGTTCCGCCTCCGTCATGGCATAAACAAGGTCCACACAAGCCTGATCAAGAGCCAGAATATCAGTGGAAGAAAGAATCCCCACATTAGGAGTAACCACCGGAGCCGCGTTCACTCCTTCACAATCGCAGGAGACAGACATGTTACGCATCACATTGACATAAGTGATGTGTTTGCCGAAATAATCAATGACAGCTTTTGTAGACTCTGTCATACGCTCCATAAACTCTTCCTTGGCAATATCCCACTGGTTATCCTGCCCCGGAGTGGTGTGTATCCACGCCTTTCCGACACGACCGTCCGCACAACCGATACCGATATTCTTGCTGCTTCCACCGAAACCACCTTGCGTATGACCCTTGAAATGAGTCAGCACCACAAGAGAATTATAATCAGGCAAATGGCTTCCGACTGCCATTTTTTCGAACCATTTGCCCCCTTTGACAGGAATCGTCAGCGTATCTTCCTCATCCATTATGTCCACAGGGCAGAATGTCCATCCATTCACCCTCAACGTTTGTCTGTGCTGTGCAGTCATGTAACGGTCCCCCTTATAATAAGTATTTGTCTCCACGATATTGGCATCAGGCAAATCCTTCTGAATCAATGACCTCACCCAGTCATGAGGAATGATATTGGGACCATGTCGCTCACCCGTATGAAGTTTCACACCCACTTTTCCCTCAATATCGGCGCACACCTGTTCATAAGCCTTAACAAGTCCTTCCGCACTCAAGTTTCGGGTGAAATAAACTATGGATTCATTCCCTGTACGCTCCTCATAAGGCACATACTTATTACCGTCTTTCCCCGGAATGGAACCGGACTGCGCCAAGACCGTCGCTCCCATGGCAAACAACCAGGAAAACATTGCAATCATTCTTCGTTTCATAAGACATATTGTTTTCTATACGACAAAAATAAGATGTTGCATCCACATATCAAATACCCGCAAAATCCAAAAGAATACCCAAATTACTGATTCTCATCAGACCATGACTACATATATGCACCAAAAATAAACATAGGGTCACAAAGAATGGAGGGGAATAAACCGCCGCCCCAAACCTTGTGACCCTACAGCGTTATCTGTTCCGGAAATGCCAGAAGGCTATTTCACCTCAAAGCTTCCTTTCAACGGCAGATTATCGGAAGAGCCGCCTACCATCACATTAAACTTACCCGGCTCTACCGTAAAGTTCATGTTACGGTCATAGATGGAAAGGTCTTTTCTTGTCAACTGGAATGTGACCGTCTTGCTCTCTCCCTTCTTCAGTTCCACACGCTCAAAACCTTTCAGACGGATGGGAGGCGTAACTATCGAACTCACCTCATCATTCACATACAATTGGGCTATTTCCGCTCCATCACGGTTCCCCGTATTTGTCACGGTGCAGGTAATTGTCTGCAATACGTCTTTCCCGTCACCCGGAACCAACTTCAGATTGCTGTAGGCAAAAGTCGTATAGCTCAATCCGTAACCGAACGAATACAACGGTGAGGCAGAGCCATCCATATAATCACGCAACGCGCCCTGAGAATAATGCACCGGAAGCTGTCCGACACTGCGCGGCACTGACATCGGCAGACGTCCGCTCGGATTATAGTCACCGAACAACACATCGGCAATTCCGTTACCGCCCTGTTCGCCGGGATACCACGCCATCAGCAATGCGTCACCCACCTCAGAAGCCAGATTCATATTCAACGGGCGTCCGGCGATATACACAATGACAAGCGGCTTGCCTGTGGCGGCCAATGCCTTGATCAGCTTTTCCTGATCACCCAACAGATCCAATGTGGAACGGTCGAAACCTTCTCCGCACTCCATGTCGGAAACCGTCTCGCTATCCGAAGAAACAGTAGCGGCACCTGTCTCAAGATATTCAGTCTTGAAGTCACGGGCACTCGAACCACCTACGGCCACAATCACTACATCGGCTCTCTCCGCGGCCTCCACAGCCGCAGGAATATCACTCTGGGTCGTGTCACGGACAGCACATCCCTTGACATATTCCACCGCACCTTCCGGCAGACGGTCTCTCATCGCATCCAACAAAGTCACCACCTTTGAACGCTCCTGAGGAGCCGTGTAATCACCCAGATAATTATAAATCATATCTGCGTTCGGACCGATGACCGCCACTCGTCTCACCTCTTTACCCAGCGGCAACACGCCTTCGTTCTTCAACAGGATGGTTCCTTCACGGGCAACCTCACGGGCCACCTCACGATGTTCCGCGCAGTTGACAAGTTTCTTGGCCTGAGCCGGGTCCACATAAGGATTCTCAAACAACCCCATCTTGAACTTCAGACGAAGCACATTCGCCACCGCACGGTCCACATAGCTTTCTTCTACCTTTCCTTGCTTTACGGCATCCACCAATGTGCTGTAAGCATTGGCACCCAAATCCATATCCGTTCCAGCCTCCAGAGCCTGTATGGCAGCATCCTGAAGATCCTTCGCTACATGGTGCGTACCGGCAATTCCGTCAATGCTGACAAGATCCGAGTAAACAAAGCCATCGAATCCCCAACGCTTGCGCAGAATAGTATCCAGCAGATACGGGTTTCCCGTACAAGGCACACCGTCAATCGAATTGTAAGAAGTCATGACAGTAGCAGCCTTTCCCACCTCTACGGCACGCTGGAACCCCGGCAGATACTCATCCAGAAGCTGGCGCATGCTGATATCGGCCGGATTACCGTTATGGCCGCCTCTCGGCACACCGTATGCGGCCATGTGTTTCAAGGTGGCATAGACATGACGTCCGTCCTTCACATCCTTTCCCTGCATACCTTCCACAAAAGCGGTTCCAAGAATACCGGTCAGATAAGGGTCTTCGCCGAACGTCTCTTCCACACGTGACCACCTCGGTTCACGGGCGATGTCCAGAACCGGACCATACCCCACGTTCGCCCCCTGCAGGCGGGCTTCCAGACCAATAACCTCTCCCATCCTGCGGATCAGTTCCTCATTCCACGTGGAAGCCTGTCCGATAGATGTGGAAAACGTAGTGGCGCCGATTCCCATGTGGCCATGCGGACATTCTTCCGCAAACAGGATAGGAATACCCAGACGGGTGTTTTCCACCGCATACTTCTGCATTGCGTTCAGTGCCTTGGCCGCCAGTTCCGGATTCAATCCGTTTTCCAACGTTTTCTGAGTCCAAGGATCCGCACGCAACACCGCCCAATACGAACCAATAGGCGCCTTGTCCATCTGCTCCTTGAACGCATCGGAATAAGTGACGCTGTTCTTGCCGGTCTTGTCATACATGGGCCACCCCAACGGACAGCATATCTGTCCCACCTTCTCTTCCAATGTCATCCGGTCCAACAGGTCATTCACACGTTCCTCTACCGGAACATCAGCCTGCTTATAAAGCGGTTCCTGCGCTTGTGCGGCGGTCAGACTCCACACGCCACAGGCAACTGCCATCAATATATCTTTTCTCATAAACGATTCTTATTAATGGATTACTTCTCTATTTTAAACCGGAAAGCCAACGACTCGGCAGCCAATCCTTTCGGAACAGTCACCGTCACCTGATCACCATCGCAACGGTATTTCACCTTCTTGCCGTTTGCCAGCAACACCATCTTTCCTTTCGGCACGTTTCCCTTCCAGGTAATTGTAGCCGGAAGCTGTTCCCCATCGTTCACGGTATAGATGGCATAAAGTGTCTCACCATCCTTATTGGCCGTAAACCAGGTATTCCCGTCATGATATACCGGAGTGGTACGTGTGCTGTAAATTGCTTCTCCATTCTTGCGGAGCCATTCTCCTACCTTATGCAGACGTTCCACCACAGGCTGTTCAATAATACCTTCCGGAGTCGGTCCTACCCCCAGCACATAACAACCGCCTTTCGCTACGATCTCAGCCAAAGTAGCGATCACTTTCTCTGACGACTTGTAAGGAGCGTTCGGCACCCATCCCCAGTCATTGCTCAAAGTGATGCAGCTTTCCCACGGATAATTCAACTGAGTTTCAGGAATACCACGCTCCGGAGTCTGGTAGTTCTCGTTTTTTCCGCGGATGCTACGGTCTACGGAAATCAATCCAGGATGGGTCTTGCGCGCCTTTTCCAGCACACCATCCAGATTGATGTCATCACCCGTCACCCAACCGCCGTCGAGCCAGAGAATATCGAAGCTGCCATAATCAGTCATCAGTTCATCAAGCTGGTTCTGCGTAAAATGCACATAATTCTTCCACCAGTCCGGATGCTGGTCCCTCTTATAGTTCTCTCTGCGGTTCGGAGTGGCATAATACGGATTCCAATACCACTCACAATGCCAGTCGGGCTTGGAAAAATAACATCCTATCATGAAACCTTTGTTACGGAACGCGTCAAACACATGATAAGCCACGTTCTTGCGCGGATCGTTCTTGAACGCTCCGTGAGCGATAGAGAAATCCGTATATTTGGAATCAAACATACAGAATCCGTCATGATGCTTGGTGGTGAAAATCACATATTTCATTCCCGCATCCTGCATCACTTCCGCCCATTGCTGAGGATCAAACTTCACCGGATTGAATTTATCCTTCAGTCCGAAGTACCATTTCTTGTAATCCACATACGACATGGAAGCGTCTCTCGGAATCCAGTCTACGTCTTCCGAACAGATAGACCATGATTCTACAATACCAGGAACAGAATAAAGTCCCCAATGCAACAACACTCCAAACTTCTGGTCCTGCCACTGGTCAAGCTTGTTCAACACCTCCTTATCCGTCGGCCATACATAATCGGACGCTTTTGACTGTTCGTGTACGAATCCATGTACCTGCTGGGCCTGCATCGGAATCACGGCTCCCAAACCCAACATACACGACAATGCTATTCTTGTTATATTCTTCATGACATTTCTTGATTTAAATCCTTATTTCTTTACTGTAAAACGGAAAGCCAACGGCTCCTGAGCCAATCCTTTCGGCAAAGTGACCGTCACTTTGTTACCCTTACACTGATATCTCACATTCACATTCTTGTTCAGCAGCTTCATCGTTCCCGAAGGCAGATTTCCTTCCCATTCAACGGTAGCCGGCAACTGTTCTTTTTCCGGCAAAGAATAGATCGCATATAAGGTCTTTCCATCCTTGTCAGCTGTAAACCATACATTACCGTCATGATAATTCGGAGTGATACGGGTATTGTAGATAGCCTGTCCGTTCTTCTTCAACCATTTTCCCACCTGACGAAGACAAGTCTCCACTTCCGGCTGGATCAATCCTTCGGCTGTCGGACCTACGCCCAGCAACAGACATCCGCCTTTTGCCGTCACCTCTGCCAACAGGTTCACCACCTCGTTCGGTGTCTTGAACTTTGCGTCGGGAACCCATCCCCATGCATATGAGAGTGTGATGCAGCTTTCCCACGGATGATTCAACTGCTTCTCCGGAATACTCCGTTCCGGTGTCTGATAATTCTCATTTTTTCCTTGAATGGTGCGGTCCACCGAAATCAGTCCTTCATGACCGTGCGTACGCGCATGAGCCAACACCTTGTCCAGCCCGATCTCATCGCCGGTAATCCAACCGCCATCCAACCACAGAATGTCAAACTTTCCATAATTGGAGGTCAGTTCCATCAGCTGGTTATAGGTGAAATCCTGATAGTTCTTCCACCAGTCCGGATGTCTGTCACGCTTATAGTTCTGCATACGGTTGGCCGTCGCATAATACGGATTCCAGAACCATTCACAATGCCAGTCCGGCTTCGAGAAATAACAGCCGATCATGAAATTCTTTTTCCGGAACGCGTCAAACACGTAACGGGCCACATCTTTTTTCGGATTGCTCGCGAAAGGACCTTTCGCGATGGAGAAATCCGTATACTTTGAATCGAACATACAGAACCCGTCATGATGCTTGGTGGTAAATATCATGTATTTCATGCCGGCAGCCTCCATAATGTCCGCCCACTGATCGGGATTGAAAGCTGTGGGATTAAAAGTCTCGCTGAATCCCCAATACCATTTTTTATACTCCTCATAATTGTCAATCGGACGGGTTATCCAATCTTCCGAGCACAAAGGCCATGACTCACAAATACCCGGCACTGAATACAGCCCCCAATGGAACAACACACCGAACTTCTGGTCCTGCCACTGGTCCAGTTTTTCCAACACTGCGGAATCCGTCGGCCATTCGTATCCGTCGGACTGCTCATGTACATAACTGTTGGCATCATCCTGTGCATGGACGCCCAACGAGAAAGCCAGACCCACAAGGCTGGCAGTCACTGCTCTAAAATTTCCTACTTTCATGTTTCTTACGCTATATGTTATATGTTCTTAAAGTTATATATCCTCACGGTAATTGTTCCAACCACTTCAAGTCAAACCGATAATGCAGCCGACTGCTCACGATATGGATGATCCCATCGGGCGACTGGGTACCGGCCAAGTATCCCCTTGGCTCGGCATGAGAGGTATCCATCACAAAGAATCCAGTCCACGCGCCTCCATCCAGAAAACGTTCATTCCCGTCACTAAGCAGTTTTCTCACCGGCCATGTTTTTCCCTCGTCATACGACAAGGCCGCATACATTCCATATCCCCGGTATTCTGTTCCATCTTTCCGTTTGAAAACCATTCCTCGTTCGTCCTCTGGCGTGCGCTGCGGATGATCCGTAAAAGAGACCAACAGAATCGGTCCTTCCCGCAATCTCATCAACACCAGTCGCTGTCCGCCATCAATAGGAGGAAAAGGCGATGCCGAATAACGCCATGTGGCTCCGCCGTCCTCAGAAACACTCATAGGCATGCGTTTTGAACCGTTCTTCGTGACAATGGTATTTCCCCGTCCCAAAGCCATCCAACTTCCATCCTTCAGTTCCACAACTCCGGCATGGATCCCGGCAACTGTCGTTCCAACCGTTCCCTCTCTGAACTCAGGCTTCGGCGCTCCGTCCCACGGGTCCTCCCAGCTTCTCCCTCCGTCCTTGCTGACCAACACTGCCGCACCGTCATGACCTTCCGGTCCCGCGTCACAAGCCTGCACCAGCCAGCCTTTGGAAGTGCGTATTGTCCCAGAGATCACCTGATGACGCTTGGCATGTTCCGGAGCGATGATTTTCGGAGCGGTCCACGTATAGCCGTTGTCTTTGCTCATACGCATCACTACCATCAGATTCTGCCAGTCGCCGGCCGCCTCCACTCCATTGAAATGATAAAGCGTGCCATGTCCGTCATTGAAAAGAGAGCTTCCCGTCATATTCCTGTCGGGAACCTTGAAAAACAAGGTGGCCGGAGACCAATGATCCTCTCCTGCCTTCAGGCGTGACTGCAGGACCACCATTCCACGACCGTTTTCCTGATTGGCGGAAAACCAGATGGCCAGCAAGTCACCATTGTCACACCATGTCACAGACGGTTGATGATTGTGGGCATAAAAAGGAACGTCCGGTATTTCGGGAGCCACAACGAAAGGAATAGGGTCAAGAAAAAAACAAGTTTCAGGCAAGACAGGAAACTGGATATCCGACTGGACCACTCTGAATCCCGTCAGTGAATGCCTGTCGTCAGGCAGCATGGCCATACGGTTGGCACTCCTCAAATAATCTGTGGGAGTGTGATGACTGCCGCCACGCGTCACCCGATAAAGCCCGGTTGCCGGACCCGTCGGATCAGTCTGTGCCTCATCGCTATAAGGCCCGTACCAGTCCAGGCACCACTCCTCCACATTGCCATGCATGTTGTAAAGTCCGAACGCGTTCGGAACACCACTACCAGCCTTTAATGACACGGGCTGATAATTGCGGACTATCGTCTGGTTCCGGCACATTGATTCCGGAAGGTAATCCCCAGTATAATACTTTGTATAGGTTCCTGCCCTGCAGGCATATTCCCACTCGGCTTCAGTCGGCAGACGATAGTTCTTTCCTTCCTTTTCCGATAACCATTTACAGAAATCCACCGCATCCTGATAAGACACATTGACTACAGCCTCATCATCTTCCTTTGACACTCCGTCCTTCCCCCGCAACGACTTGTGTGACGGACGGAATGCCTCGAATTGCGCGTTGGTCACTTCCGTCTTACCCATACGGAACGATTGGCTGATGGTTACCCGATGGACAGGAGCCTCATCCGCATCCTCTCCTTCCCCGTTACTTCCCATATAAAATGATCCGGCAGGGATTTCCACCGTTTCAATGAGAGACTGGGCAGACAAACAGCCGATGCCGACCGTACACAAAACAGCTGACAAAAGGATAGATACCGTGGTTTTCATGGTCTTTAAATTTTATAATTGCCAAAGTGCGATACAAATATAGCAAATTCAGGAAAAACGGCACGCATACCACACAAAAAAAACGCACCGGAAGCAACCCGTGCTCCCGGTGCGTAAACTTACGCTATGCTTCTACAAAGACATTTATTTTCCACCATCCCACCATACACGGGTCATAAAGGTATCACCACCCATGCGTTCAACGGCAGCGTTATAGTTCGCGTTATTGATCTGCTGCTCATTGATCGGGTATCTGAAACGACGGATAATCTCACCGTTAGTCTCGCAACTCGGATAGTTCTTGTTGACCGGAGTCAGTTCCGGATAACCGGAACGGCGCCAGTTGGCGAACGTCTCATACTCATCACAGAAGGTGGTCACATAATACTGCCAGTTGATGTTCTTGTAAGCATCCTCACCTGTTCCCATCGGATTGGCTGCCAGATATGCGCTGATATTGGCATCCGTAATCCATTGCGCATACAAGTCGCTTGCGGCAGGATACAGTGAGAACTGCTGCATGGCAGCTGTCACACCTTTCTTATAATAATCCTCCGCACTTCCGGAAACCCATCCTCTCAAAGCAGCCTCAGCCAGCAACAACTGAGTCTCAGAAGCAGTCACCCACATCGTAGGCACGTCCGGACGGGCATAAGTCAAACGGTTAGGCAACGCATAATAAGAACGGAAGTTCTCACCCGGATAACCCGGAGCGCTCTTGATTGACCAGTTACCATCACCAGTCTCATATCCCACAGGCATACCGATCAGCTTGTCCGGATCGCTGCTGTCACCATAATCGAAACCTTCATCGCCCCATTTTGCGGCAGGATTATCACAACGAGTCGCAATCAGACACAAACGCGGATCCTGAGTACGTTTCAGCTCATTGATGAAATATTCGCTCAAATAGAACGCCTGAGTATCCTCATGTGAGAAAATCTTTCCGTAAGGTTCAGCGGAGTCATCTGTTCCCTGACCGTCAGGATGAGCCACCATGATATTGTTCGCAGGATCATCAATCAACAGATCCGCATGACTGAACGCATCCTTTACATATTGCTGGGCTGTAGTCTGATCCACCTTTGTCAGACGCATGGCCACACGCAACAGCAAGGAGTTCGCAAAACGCTTCCAGCCTTTAATGTCACCGTTCAACACTACATCATACGCGCCCATCTGGCAACCAGCCGTCTCATCAAGAGCGTCGCGTGCTTCGGTCAGTTCCTTCAAGAGATCCATATAAATGTCTTTCTGGGCATCATATTTCGGATATCCGATACCCTCGTCACCTCTGGCAGCCTCTGTATAAGGAATATCACCATGAAGGTCAGTCATGCGTTGGAACACGTAGGCTCTCACGATACGGCACATCTGATAATCGTTCGCGTACTGCGGATCGTCCCTCCACTGGTCCATCACCAGTTTCAGGTTACGGATCACCGCACGGTCACCACTATACAGCGCGCCCCAATAAGAAGAACTATAGTCATTGGTAAAGGTATAGAACACACCTTGTGCCCAATCCACAGAAGTAGTATGCTGCATCATATTGGCACCATAGATACAACCGTTACGCCAAGCATCCCAGTCGGAACCGCAAGATTGGGTCAACGCATGGGTAAATACCAGACGAAAATCCATCACCTGGGGAGTCATCTGTTCAGGGTCGTTGTTCACATCCCCGAAGTCACTACAGCCGGTGGCACCGCCCATCAGCGCCAAAGCCATTGTAGCATATAATAATTGTTTTTTCATAACATTTTTTCTGATTAGAATTTAACATTCAGGTTGAAACCGATATTGCGGGTTGCCGGATAACCGTTCAACTCCATACCTTGTCCGTTTGAAGTGGTATAAGCTGATTCCGGATCAATGTTGTCGGTGTGTTTCAGGATAGTCCACAAGTTACGTCCGACCAATGAAACTGACAGGCCCTTCACCACTTTCAGCTTGGTCAGCATAGACTGCGGGAATGTATAACCGATTGACAACTCACGCAGCTTGATGAAGCTTGCGTTATAGATGAACTCTTCGGCAATCTGGTTACGTCCCATGCTCTGCCAGTAAGTCTGAGCGTCTACGGCTACCGTGTTCGGTACATATTTGCCTGTAGCCTCATCCAACATCACGCCCTGGCCTACGATAGTGCCTTCGCCGTTCTCTCCACGACCTGCCAGTGTGTTCTTATGCAAACCGTTGCTGTACAGGTTCAGGTTTGTTCCGGAGAACAGTTTCGCACCGGCCTTGAAGTCCAACAGGAATGACAATGACCAGCCTTTGTAAGTGAATTCATTGTGCCATCCACCGGTTACCTTATAGACACCGCAACCCAACACTTCAGTATCTGTAGTTGCCTGAGGAACACCATTGGAATAAATGATCTGACCGTCAGGAGTGCGGGCATATTTCTTACCGACAATCTGGCCGTAAGGCATACCCACGATGTTCTGGATAGTCACATAACCACCGTTTGCGGTAGCGCCGTCAATGCTCAGACTTTCCACGCCTTCACCCAGATACTTCACGTTACTGTTGTTGAACGCGATGTTGAAAGTAGAGTTCCAGTTGAAGTCATCTGTATGTACAGGAACCGCGCTCAACATGAATTCGAAACCGTCGTTTTCGATTTCACCGACATTCATGATGGCCGCGCCGAAACCGGAAGCCGAGCTGGTTGAAACGGCGGCGATATCATCTTTCGTGTTCTTGTGATAATAAGCGGCATCGAACGACAGACGGTTGTTCAGGAACGCCATGCTCAAACCTACTTCGTATTCAGAGATACGCACCGGTTTCAGGTCTGCGTTAGGCACTGTCGAGTTGTTCACGGTAGCCACACTCTGGCCGTTCACCTTATAGTTGGACAACTTGTAGGTCAAGTAATTCTGGTAAGGGCTGGTACCGTTAGACGCGGATGCGTATGCGGCACGGATCTTACCGAAGGTCAGCCATTCAGGAGTTTCCTTGAACGCGTCGCTGAACACCCATGACAAGGTAGCCGACGGATAGAAATAATGGTTGTTTTCCGGATTCAAGGTAGAGAACCAGTCGTTACGTCCAGTCAGGTTCAGGAACAATTGGTTCTTGAAGCCGATGTCTGCGGTCGCATATACAGAGTTCACGCGATATTCTGTATAATCCTTCTTGAAGGTACGGTTACCTACGTTGCTGGTAGACTCGAAGCCCGGGAACAGGAACGGACGGATACCGCCGTCAGTACCCCACTGCTTCAGGATGTTACGCTGACGGTTACCACCGATAGTGGCTCCTACCGACCAGTCGCCGAATTCCTTGTTGAAACCGATCAGGAAGTTCAGGTTGATTTCAGAATAATTCTTTTCATATTCTTCAATGAATCCCTGAGGGTCAGCAGCCGCACCATAAGGCTGTACGTTCTTGAATTCGAAGCTGTAGCCGTCGCGTGTCAGACCACCCTGTGCGTACAACCAGTCGGTGATGTCCCACTTCAGGGTCATACCGCCGGTCAGACGGTTACGGTTGGTCTCGTTCACCTTACGATACTGCAGCCAGTACGGGTTGTTGAAGTACACGTTCGTACCACTCAACATTTCACTGCCGTTCGCGTCAGTACCCCACAGACCGTCCGGATTGTCAGTCTTCATCCAATCGATGTTGAAAGAGTTGGCATGATACAGCAAGGCGGCGTTGGTATTACCGTTACCGTCCGACAAGCTGGCACGTCCCTTACCCTTTTCAAACACATAGTTGGCGTTCACCATCAAATGCAGGTTCTTCGTAATGTCATAAGTGGTGTTCATGTTGATACCCTGCTGGCTGATATATGCGTTAGGCAGAATACCTTTCTCATACGTATTGGAAATACCGAAACGATAAGTGATCTTCTCACCGCCACCGCTGATTGACAATGAAGTGGCGTCGCTGATACCCGTGCGGTAGAACTTGCTCCAGTTGTCCACCGGTGAATACTCATACTCATCGCCCAGGAAGTTTACAGCCGTACCGCCGTCCATGCGCTCACCCCAGCTGGATGTCTCGCTGGCACGGGCTGCATCCGCAGAAGACGGACGATGACCGTTTGTACCCTGTCCGAAGATGTTCTGGAAGTCACGGTAATCATAAATCGTATTGAACGTCAAGTTGTTGTTGAAGTCGATGCTGACCGGCTTGTTCTTCTGTCCCGACTTGGTCGTGATCAGGATGGCACCGTTACCACCACGATAACCGTACAATGCGGAAGCGGCCGCACCTTTCAGCACCTGGATGTCGGCGATATCGTCGGCGTTGATGTTCGACAGACCATCACCCAAGTCAAGACCACCCCACTGTCCGGCACTACCCATGTTCGTGTTGTCGAACGGTACTCCGTCCACCACGTACAGCGGCTGGTTGTTACCTGTCAAAGAAGCGTTACCACGGATAACGACACGGCTGGAACCGCCGGCACCCGTCGCATTGCCTGCCACGCTCACACCGGCAATCTTACCCGACAAGGCGTTACCGATGTTCGGGTCACGTGCCTGGGTGAATTGCTCACCTTCTACCTGAGTGGTTGAATAACCCAACGAACGTTTCTGGCGCTTGATACCCAAAGCGGTCACTACCACTTCGTCCAATGTCTGGGAGTCACTTTTCAGCACGACATTCAGAGGCTGGCCGTTGTAGGTCACTTCCACTGTCTGATAACCGATGTAAGAAATCTGGATCACATCTCCTTTCTTCACATTCGGAATAGAAAAGTCTCCGTCCAGTCCCGTAATGGTTCCGTTCGTGGTACCTTTCACTACTACAGATGCGCCGATTACAGTCTCACCTGCATCGTCCTTTACAATACCTGTACACGCACCTGTCTGTTGATTGACTTTGATGTCGTCCGGGTTAGGCCGGGTCTCAGCTGCATAAGCTGCGCCTAACGATGAGGAGGCCCCCATCAGAAGCAACATCACACTAACTGGTTTAAATCGTTTTAACATATAACTAAGTTTTAAGGTTGTCCCGTAAAAACGGGGATTAATACTTAAATCAAAATCCATACCTACAATGCCAAACAAATGATTTTCTGTGTGTTCTTTTTATTATCATTTGTTCTAATTTAACTCTGTAAAAAAGCAATATTTTTATTTAAGCCACTGCAAATATATAATATTTTCGAATATCTGATATACGTAAACGCTTTTTTTTACGCGGCCGGATGCTTATACCGAAGAAAAAAATCCCCCAAATATGACAACGAGGCAAGGAAAAGAGATTCTGCAAAGTCGGAATTGGCATTTTCGTATATGCCTCCACAGGATGCGGACAAAAAAAGTCCGCCTGAACCAGACTTCCATCTGATTCAGGCGGACCTGAAAATAAAGTAAAAAAGAAACTACATTCCGTTAATTTACATATTTATGGCCCAATGACCACCACAACGGAATCATGGTTGTGTTTCTACCTCCCAGCAACTGCAGCGCATGTTCATATTCCACAGCGTCGGAAGTCTCCAGAGTAGACGGATAACGCATACGCTGAGGATAGAAGTCCCATGACTGACCATTCTGCCAATCCGTAGGACCTAACGCCGTCATATCCGAACCGGTCATCACGCTTTCATTGCCAGTCAGGTCAAAGAACGGCAATCCCAGACGACGGAAATCATTCCATACTTCCAATACCAGATAAGGCATCTGAGCCAGATATTTCTGAGTGATGATCTTTGTCAGCTTGTCATTCATAGCCTGACCATAAAGAGTCTTTGAAGCTGTCGGATAATTATATTGCACAGTGCCTGCGGCTCCGGTGTAACCGTCCTTATAGTTGGCCTGGAATGAAGCTGGCTCAACAGTATGGTTGTAGTTCACAGAAGTACCTACACGGTTATAGTCCGTAGAAGCCAGATACTGGTTTGCATACTGACCTACACCGAAATAGTCAAAACTAGCGCGCACACCGCTTTCATATGCCGACTGGTCGCTGACACCTCCGGTATTCCAGCCCCTGAGAGCACCTTCCGCCAACAGGAAGTAAGATTCCCATGCACCGAAGAATACCACACGGCCTCTCTCACCGCCCTTGTCACTTCCGGCACAATATTGTGCGCCCCAAATCGGGAAACAAGAGCGAATGCCTGAGCCTGTAGTGATTATCTGGTTCTTGGACACCGTAGGAGACCAACTGCTTGATACGCCCACAGGCAGACCATTCCATGTGTAGGATCCTGTCACCCAGATGGTATCCTTGCTACCATTTTCCAAAGGCAAAAGATACCCGCCACGTGGGTTGATTGCTGTTCCCTTGGTCAAAATAGCACCTTCATTCGGAAGCGCGTTCGCCTCTGCCGCCGAAGCGGTATCATTCACCAGCCAGAACATCTGCAAAGCACGCGGATCCAGGTTCTCAGGTATACCGTCCAACCAATACTGCTTGGTCGGATTATCCGTATTGGCCACAAAATGCTTGTCATACTTGATACCCAGATAATCGTTCGGTTTGGTATACCGGGCAAGATCAGCACGCTGGTCAGCCACCGGAACGCCACCCAGATTGGTCATCAGGTTGGCCATTGTGGAAGACAGAGCCTGCAGGTTCCATGTACGGCTGTAAGGAGAGGTATAGTCATCCCATCCGTCATTGGATTCAAACCACAGCATATCATCCTTTGTCTTGATATAGTTTCCACCTTTGCAGGCATCCTCGAACTCAGCCTGTGCCTCACCGACCATATCAGTATTTGTCAGGCGCATGGCATAACGCATACGCAAAGAGTTTCCTAACTTCAGCCATTTTTCAGCCACATAGCCATAGCCCGGGTCACAAGCCGCCTCGGTGGCAGTCGGAGCAATTGAGGTGTCAATGCCGTTGACCGCCTCTTTCAGCTCTTTCAGGATATACTGATAAGTTTCCTTTTCCGTGTTGAAAACCGGATTCTCTCCTGTGGCCGCATTCAGAGGATAAGGTCCGAAACAATCCGCATACTGGGCAACCAGCATCGCACGCCAGATGCGCGCGAACTGCTGCAAGTTCTTATAAAAAGGCTCGCTTTCCCCACGCAATGCGGCCTGGTCGCCGGCAATGGTCGAATATGTGATCGCATTCGCGATACAAGGATAGTAGAAAGAAGATATATAATCATCGTCATACAGACCAACTGACAGCATACCTGCCTCACCGAACGCACGGGCCGCGTCACCCCAGTTCAGATAATAGATACGTTCACCCGTACTCGGGTCCATCTGGATCATTCCGATAGAACGGCTCAAGAAATATTCCGGACGAGTCATGTCTATTGTAGTCTTCGTCGGATCCACATTGATATCCTCGAAGTCAGAACAAGCACTCAGACTACCTAATACAAGCAATCCGACACCTATATAAAGTTTATTTGTTTTCATTCTTTGTCAAGTTAAGTAATTAGAAACCAAGGGTTACATTAAACAAGAAGCTACGTGAAGTAGGAGCGGATCCGTTTTCGAAACCGGTCGCGTTGGTATTCGTGATGAATACGGATTCCGGATCGATTCCATGCATGTCACTGTAGATCATCCATACATTGTTGACAGAGAATCCCAACTTGGCCTGCTGGAAGCAAGTGTTCTTCAGCATAGAGCGTGGGAAGCTGTAGCTCAACGAAATGTTACGCAGACGGAAGTTTGTGCCGTCGTAGATATTAGCCTCACCGATACCGGTATTACCTGTAGCGATTGCAGTGCTCCAGTACTGTTCTTGGGTTACAGGAACCGTGTTCTGAACATAACCGCCGTTTCCATCGGAAATGACACCAGGAACCACAAACTGTTCACGCACGCCACCTGGCGCCGTCACTTCCGCACGACCGTTGACCTGCAGCATATAGTTGGTATATGAATAGATGTCACCACCGATACGTCCGTCTATTTGGAATCCCAAAGTAAAGTTCTTGTAGCTGAACGTGTTGTTCCAACCCAACATACAGTCAGGCTGTTGGTCACCGATCTTTTCCGGATCAGAAGTCGCGGTCGGAAGTCCTGCCTCGTTCAGAATCATCTGGCCGTAATACGGGCTAGACTCGTCAGTCACACGGGCAAACTTTGTACCCCAGATCTCACCGTAGTTACCGCCTGCCACCGCATACACGGTCAAGTCACCGGCACCACCCAACTTATAAGTCTCAACACCCGGAGCCAGTTCCAGAATCTTGTTGTTGTTCTTCGAGAAGTTGATCTGAGTGTCCCAGCTGAACTCTTCCGTCTCCACCGGACGGGCTGTCACCATCAATTCCACACCCGTGTTCTGAATGTTACCGGCATTGATCTTCTTGTTCGCATAACCGGACATCTGGTTCATCGGAATGTTCATCAACTGATATTTCGCGTTTGACTTATACCATGCGAAGTCGAAGCCCAAACGGTTGTTGAAGAAGCGCATTTCCACACCGGCCTCCCAAGAACCGATCAACTCGTTACGTACGGTAGAATCATATTTCGTACTGCCCGGAGTGGCGATTGTGTTGCCGAACGGGTCAGAACCGATTGAATACACGTCATACAACTGGTACGGATCCATATCATTACCTACCTGTGCGTAAGAAGCCCTCGCCTTCAAGTAAGTGATCCATTCCGGAAGCGGCTTGTTGATCTTTGACATCATGTCACTGAACACCCATGACAAAGAAACCGAAGGATAGAAGAACGAACGGTTGTCCTTGCTCAGCGTGGAAGTCCAGTCGTTACGGAACGTGGCATCCAGGAAAATCCAGCTGTCATAGTTCAATCCGATGGTACCATACAGAGAGTTGATCTTCTTCTCGCTGTAGGTTTCAGTCACTGAACGGTCTGAGTTACTGCTATTGTTGATACTGAACAGGTTAGGCACTGTCAGTCTGGACGCACGGTTCTTCAGTCCTGATGATTTCCGCTGCATCAGGTTACCACCGAATGTCAGGTTACCGCCCAACTTGTCAATCAGATTGTCCTTACGTGCGGTGAACAGGAAACTGAAGTTGTTTTCAAAGAAACGCTGTTCGCTCAGCTCATAAGCACTGTTACCGTTGTTCAGGTTGCTTGCGCCCGCATAGGTCTTGCCTGTCAACTCCGTATAATACATATCACTACCGCCACGGACCTCCAGATCCAGCCAGTCAGTAAACTTGTATTTCAATGAAGCGTTCAACAGGAAACGGTTACGGCGGTCGGCATTCAGGTTGTATTTATCCAACCAATAAGGGTTCAGACCGCTCGGAGACCACCAGTTCATCGTACCGGCATCCGTCAACGGATTCTTGTAGTCAAGAATGTTTACCGAAGTCGGCAGATTATAGATGGTAAGGAAACGGTTAGAATCATTCTGACCGGTCATAGGACGGTTCTCGGCTCCGGTACGGATATACTGCACCTTGGCATCGAAGCTCCAACGGTCGTCCTTACCGAAAGTGGATGACGCACGCAACATGAAGTTGGTACGGTCAAGATTCGCGTCAGGAATCTTGCTCGCGTCGTCCATACGGGTAGCGGAAGCATAAATGGCAGTCTTGCCGAACATCTGGGAGAACGAGATGCTTTCCGTAAAGTTCGTACCGGTACGGAAATAAGCGTCCAGATTGTCATAATACTGCATACGGCGGCTCTGTCCGTTCCACATATACTCCGTGCCCATAGCAGGACCCCAGCTGTCCGAGCTTTCACTGTTGTACTCGCCATTGGTACCCTGACCGAACGCGGTCTGCATTTCCGGTCTCATGAAAATCGTCTCGGCAGACACCGAAGCGGAGATCGTAATACCCAGACCTTCCTTTTTCACACCTTTCTTGGTGGTGATCAGAATGACACCGTTACCTGCACGCGAACCATAAAGGGCGGCGGCGGAAGCACCTTTCAATACGGACATTGACTCGATGTCCTCAGGATTGATGTCCGAAAGACCGTTACCCATATCCAACGACGGATTCCAGAAATCGGCATTGTCGGCACCGGTAAAGTTATCCATCGGCACACCGTCGACCACAATCAACGGCTGGTTGGTACCCGTCACGGAATTGGCTCCACGAAGCTGGATCTTAGAAGATCCGCCCGGACCGTTACTTGAACGGATGACCTGCACACCGGCAATCTTACCACTCAGGGCATTCGCAAGATTGGTTTCACGGGCATTTACCAGTGACTCACCTTTCACTTCCTGCATGGCATAACCCAAGGATTTCTTTTCACGCTTGATACCCAACGCGGTCACCACCACTTCGCCCAACATCTGTGAATCCTCGCTCAAGGTCACATTCAGGGGCTGGCCTTCGTAAACCACCTCCACGGTCTGAAAACCGATGTAGGAAACCTGAATCACATCGCCCTTCTTCACATTCGGAAGAGAGAAATCACCGTCGATTCCGGTAATTGTACCGTTCGTCGTACCTTTCACTACTACAGACGCACCGATAACGGTTTCACCCGCAGGATCCTTCACTACACCTGTACAGGTGCCTGTCTGTTGACTGACTCTGATGTCGTCCGGATTGGGCTGAGTTCCTCCGGCATTAGCCGCGCCCAACGATGAGGAAGCCCCCATCAGGAGCAACATCACGCTGACTGATTTGAATTGTTTTAACATATAACGTAAGTTTTTAAGGTTGTCCCCAAGCTAATATCAGGGATTTTTATCATTCGATATTATTTTCCAAATATCCGCTTATCGCAACAACTGAATCAAATGCTTTACCAAATAATGGACAAATATAGCGAAATTTCCATTAAATAAACACTTCGCAAACTTTTTTTTAAGAGCCCGCCTCCACAAGTCAGAAAAAAGTCCGACAGCCAATCTTATAACAAATTGAATAATAAACTATTACAAAACAATTACAAAAAAGAGGCGACAACAAGAAAAATGTCATGCGAGTCAATAACCGCCCGTCTCCGGAAGCCTTTATTATATATGTATGCCGCCAGCTTCTTTTCAGATTCCAACTCACGATGGACACCCTTGCTATTGGCTAACGATTCCCACTATCAGGGCTCGTTCGGGACTTACACCCCATAGCGTACGCCCATGCCGGGCGAACCGAAAAAAAAGGACGTGTCTCACGACACATCCTTTCTTCTCCTAAAAATTGTAGATTGTTAGTGATAAGTGAAAGTTATTCCGCTCTGCTTGTATTCAACAAGAAACGGAAGTTGTTGTCTATGATTGTCTGAAGAAGATCGTCACCATGGAAATCAAATCCAGGCAGGTCCTCGGACCTTCCGATTCCGGCGTAATCCATCAGCATGATGCCTAACGGACCTCTATTTTCGGATTTTATGCAACCTCCTTCTTCAGTTTCTTCACTGTTGGTCAGGTATCTGTAGATTGCATTATTTATATATTGGGCGTATGGAGGTATATCACCATGGCGACCAAAACCCTTTGAAGCACTTCCTTCACCAAATCCCTGCCATGCTTGTGCCGATACTCCCAATATATCGCTGACAATATAATACCCCTTCAATGAAGTGATATACATATCGCTTCCGTTTCTTAAGTTCGCCATGGCATCGTCTATGAATTGTTTTGTTCCTTCTTCTTTTTCTTCTAGTGAAGTATACCATTCAGTAGAAGCTCCCGTTCCTCCGGGCAAACAAACTACCATTCCTAAGTTTTTATACGTCCCTGAACTTTGACATACCCGTTCCCAATCATATACGTATATGTTAGTCGGGTTGTTAAACTTATACATGGCATTAAATTTCCATCTATCAAGATAGTAATGTCCTTCTCCTGGATTGTATCGACCCATCCACTGCCATTGATACCTATCCGCGTCTATTTCATACCAATTTCCATCTATATTAGATGGACTGCTATAAACATCCTCTGTGTTATATCCTCTTTTCCACCAGCGGTCTTTGTCTGTATCCCACTCACAGACAAAAGAAGTTATTTCCATTGTATTGCTTAATGTTGGGGATGCATTTGTAAACACACCATAAAGACTGTTATCACCGCTATCCAAAGTATATGGAAAGCGCGTCAAGACTAGGATTTTTCCACGTGCATCTCCCATTTTCATTGTAGGATTAAATGCCACAAGAGGCATTCCATTTATATCACTATGAACACTCAAAAATCTATTTAACTGTAATGCCCATACCTTTGTGTTTTCCGTCCGAATAGGAGTATAATAAGGTATGACAATAACAAACTCACTCTTGTTCTCCAAAATGGCATTTGCCAGCGTTTCGAAGGCACTGGTTAAAGTAATATTGTCATTTGTCTCTTTTCCTGCTACCAGTTCTGCGTTCCCCAGACTTGTATTTTCGTTATCGCCATCTTTTTCTGTAGCGATTTCAAAAACACGGACCCCTGCGTCAAACTGTTCCCTTACAGTTATCCATTGAGTGACGTCCATTTCTGTATTTGACTGATACGAATATCCGGCAATATTTCCCGTGAAAACGCGTTCACGCTTCCCGGAATGGAGAGCTGTGAAATCATCACATCGTCGTCAATGGCTTCCATCCAGTTGTTCGTGCCCGTAGACGGAGCGTAATCTGAAAGCTCAATTTTGGATATGCTTCCTTTTGTCAGATTTGCATTTGCGAATGTCTTGACACGGGCGCCATTTGCTCCTACTCCCAAAACCCTTATCTTTAAATTCTGTATATTCGTCTCGGGAAGCAGGAAAGCTGTGAATGTCAATGATTGCCCTGCTCCTAACGTTATCGGCTCACTTGGATCATCACTCGATATTTTTCTTCTGGCCTCTACCGTAATCTGATAGTTGTTTGTTCCATCGCTGGTTAAATCGATGTCACCGGTAGTCAGGTTCATCGTGAAATCCCCACACACCGACTGGCGTGCCGTCTTGTCTTTGCTCTCCGCCAGAATCTGGATGGCTGAAAGAGAAACCTGCTCGGATGCCGTCAGGGTTACCTGGACTGCGGTGGTCAGCGCATCGAAACGGAGTGTGACGTCCTTTCCTCTGTCGCTTGCCTCAACCGTAGCCTCGGCGCGCATAAACGCATAGTCCATATCAGGCTTTCCGGTCCAGTTTCCACCGTCATTGCTCCACGTCATTCTCTGGAAGCTCGGAATGGTTGCCTTGATTGTTTTTGGACTGTCGCCCTCCTGTATGGCGGACGAAGGATAGAATCCATAGAATGTATGGTCTACCGCCTCGCCCCAGCAAAGCGGACGGTTTGTCATCTTTTCCAGAGAGGCCCCATTCTCTTTTGAGTTTTCCAACACGTTATCGTTTTCGCCGGCTCCGTCCCATGTCACCTTGTAGTCCGCATATTTCACGTCCGGGGCAGAAGCCTGCGCGCAATAGATGCGTACCTGGTCGCCGTTTACCCAATCAATCGGGCAGTTCCATTTTCCATCTTCAGTTGCATACCCCTGTCCGTACACCGTACGCGACTGAGGGTTCTCCTCATTAAAACTGCCCAATCCTGATGTGGAGAACACGATCTCACCTTCCACAGTAGCTCCGGAAGTCTGCGTATGTTCCTCCACCAACGCGTCTTCCTGACAGCCTGCCAGACAAATCCCCATGGCAGCTGTCATCCATAAATATTTCCTTAACATTTTAATCGAGTTTTAATGGTCA
>DWVR01000056.1 GCA_019120125.1 Candidatus Phocaeicola excrementigallinarum
GAGCAATTGATGCGGCAGGAAGCGGAAAATTCCTGCAAACTGGCTTTGGGTGAACAGCCTTTGTCTTTTGGTTTTATGCCGGATGCGGATAGTGCGCTGGAAGAAGATACGGACAATCTGCTGAAAGCCACTTCCTACGCCATTGAAGCGATGGATGAATTGCCGTTGAGCACCCGTCTGTTGAAAAACGCCCATTATCTGATGTGCTATAGTGAAAGGTATGCAAAGAAATATCCGGGAGAGTTCCGCACATCTCCTGTTTGGATTGGTTGGAAAGGGAACGGACTGAAAGACGCTATGTTTGTTCCGCCCGTGTATGATGATATGATTGAAGCCTTTTCCGACCTTGAACGTTACATCAATTATGAAGATTTAGAGAATGTATTTGTACGAGCCGCTTTGATACACTATCAGTTTGAAATGATACATCCCTTCATTGACGGGAATGGCAGAGTTGGACGGTTGCTTAACACATTATATCTGATGGAGCAGGATGTTCTCAAATGCCCGGTTCTGCAACTATCCAGCGTATTGAAGAAAAGGATTCTTGGATATTATATGGGAATACAACATGTCAATGAGACGGGAGGTTACAATGACTGGCTGCGTTTCTATCTGGTTGCAATCAAGTCTGCAAGTTCAATCATTTGCTGACAGCGCCAACTGTAGCCAAATGCTTTCACGTTTTGAATATGGAAAGATGTTTATTGAAGCAAGTGAAAATTTAATTCAAAGATATTTTATGTAAAGTTATCACTGCTGGGGCTAGTACCCAGCAGTGTTATCCTCCCATTTTTCATACAGCAGAGAATTATGGCAAGAATTATTTTCCTGTTATTTTTCTTGTGAGTCGAAATTTATGTGTCTTATCCAAAAAGACTACATAAAATGTGTCTCCAACGATATGCCCTACAACAACAGCAGGTCCGTTTACGTGTATTCTTGCCCAGTTTGCATCTTCTGGAACGTGTTTGGGATATTTAAATAAAGTTTTATCTTTTGGAGGAAATGAGCCATATATCGTAAATTTATCTCCGTCAACCTGACTCATCAGTGGAGAACAGCAATATCCATACAAGGTTTCCATAGCTTGACTCAATAGACCGGATTTCTGCCAGTCTTTAAACGAGGAACCGTATTTTTGGGAAGTGTCAAGATATTGGAATGAAAGCTTGAAATTAGAGACTCGTGCCGCATCGTTTACGCTCTGCTTGTCTTTGACGAAAACTTTTGGTCTCGGCTTGCTTTTATATCCGGGCATCGATTTCTGATTTATAGAATAACTTGGTGGTTTCTTTGGAGATCAATTTGTGGCATTTGTCTCCTTCAGGATAACCGTAGCGTGCTTCTTGCCAAGGTTTTTCGTGATGGGTGGCGGCTTCTAGTTCTAAACCAGTCCATGTGGAAAGGTCATCCAATACAGAGCGGACTAAATCTCTTTGTCCTTCTGTCAGTTTGTTAAACTCCTCATCAACATTCTCTTCTTCCTTTTCCGAGTAGGAAATGTCGCTGTATAAAATAGATTCTCCTTTTAGGTTATCGTAAACTTTACGGCTTACAGGGCCGTGTACCCAAGCTTCAAATTTATCTGTGATGAGTTCTTCTCCGAAATAGGCAAGACAATATGCATCGCAATAAAAAAGAAGTTTCTGTAGTTTTAAATGCGACATTGGTCCATAATGTTTTAATATGTAATCAGAAAGCACAATGGAATCAATTTTTTGTAAGTTTCGACATTTTTCCATATTGTCAAGATTTGATGTTGCAATCATAATAAAAGTAATGCAGGTATGCAACTTGCTTAAAAAACTTTCGTTGATTTTTATTTGTTAAGTTAAATTTTAAGGTATGAAAAGGGTGGAAAAGAAAGCCCCGGAAGTCAGAACAAAAACGCTTCGGCGTTTTATCGGAACGTCCTTACGTTTTGACCGAAACGTCTTGACGTTTTCCTTCAAACGCCGAAGCGTTTTCAGACAGGCGGTATGCTGTCTGGAAACCAGTCATTTGGTCTGGGTATACCCTTCCGCTTTCAGCAGGTCGACCACCCGTTGCTTCATTTCGCCTTGTATAAGAATTTCGTAATCTTTTACCGAGCTTCCCACACCGCATTTCGTCTTCAGGAACTTGCCCAGTTCTTTCAGGTCTTCCTCACGCCCGGTGAATCCCGAAACCACGGTCACGGTCTTTCCTCCGCGCCCTTTTTTCTCGATGCTCACGCGGAGCTTCTGTTTTCCTTTTTCAGGGGTTTCCTCCTCTTCTTCCGTCCCGTCGTCGTAATGGAAGTCGGGGTTGGTGGAATATACGATGTTCAGACGGTCTTTCCAGTCGTTTTTCTTCATGTGTAAAAATGATAATGAATGTTCCGAAAGCCCAAAGATAAGCACATTTTTCGGGTTTCGTTCACGCGTTTGGAGAGAAAAGCGTATTTTTGCAGAGATTTGAAACAAATTGAAATTGTGTGGATGTCAGAACAAGTGCATAAAAATATCGGTAAAATACCTGAACCGACCTTGCGCAGGCTTCCGTGGTATCTTTCGAGTGCCAAGCTGATGAGGGAGAAGGGGGAGACTTATGTGTCGTCCACCCAGATTTCGCGCCAGATCAACATCGACGCTTCGCAGATAGCAAAGGACTTGTCGTATGTGAACATCTCCGGGCGGACCAGAGTGGGATATGAGATTGACCGGCTGGTGAATGTGCTTGAGGACTTTCTCGGATTCACGAACCTGCACAGGGCCTATCTGTTTGGTGTGGGAAGTCTGGGAGGCGCTTTGCTCCGCGACTCCGGTCTGGCGCATTTCGGCCTGGAGATTGTGGGCGGATTCGATGTCAATCCCGAACTGGTGGGAACGGAAATCAACGGCATTCCCATTTATCATACGGACGAGTTTGAGCGGCGGATGGAAACCGACGGCGTAAGAATAGGTGTGCTGACCGTGCCCATCAATATCGCGCAGGAGATAACCGACAAGATGGTGGAAGGGGGAGTCAAGGCGGTGTGGAACTTCACGCCGTTCCGTATCCGGGTGCCCGAAGGCATTGTGGTGCAGAACACTTCGCTCTATGCCCATCTGGCCGTGATGTTTAACCGTTTGAATGAACTTGTAAAGAAATGATCTCATGAAGATAATAGCTGTTGGCATGAACTACAGGCTCCATTGCGAGGAGCTGCACGCC
The DNA here is from genome assembly GCA_019120125.1 of Candidatus Phocaeicola excrementigallinarum. Taxonomy (GTDB): domain Bacteria; phylum Bacteroidota; class Bacteroidia; order Bacteroidales; family Bacteroidaceae; genus Phocaeicola; species Phocaeicola excrementigallinarum. Next base: position 3,178 of record DWVR01000056.1, read on the forward strand.
GGAGAGCCCGTACCGGAAGAGCCGGTGATTTTTATGAAGCCCGATTCGGCCATCCTGAAGGACGGAAAACCGTTTTTTATTCCTGACTTCTGTAGGCAGGTAGACTATGAGACGGAACTGGTGGTGCGCATCAGCCGTCTGGGAAAGAACATTGCGGAGCGTTTCGCGCACCGCTATTACGATGCCGTGACCGTGGGCATCGACTTCACCGCACGTGACCTCCAGCGGAAATACCGTGCCGAAGGAAAGCCCTGGGAACTCTGCAAGGGATTCGACAACTCGGCAGCTGTCGGTGACTGGATTCCCGTGGACCGCTTTACGGATATCCAGAACATCCGTTTCCATCTGGATATCGACGGGAAGACGGTTCAGAGTGGGAACACATGCGACATGATTTTCAGTGTAGACCGGATTATCGCCTACGTGAGCCGGTTCTGTACATTGAAAATCGGAGACCTGCTTTACACGGGGACACCTGTGGGAGTAGGGCCGGTACGGATCGGCAATCATCTGGAAGGTTATCTGGAAGACAATAAAGTACTTGAATTCAATATACGATGAAAATAAGGACAGGATTCGGTTTCGATGTCCATCGGCTGGTGCCGGGACGCGAATTGTGGCTGGGCGGAATCAGACTGGAGCACGAGATGGGACTTCTGGGGCATTCCGATGCCGATGTGTTGATACATGCCATTTGTGACGCACTGCTGGGTGCTGCCAACATGCGTGATATCGGGTATCATTTCCCTGATAATTCCTCGGAGTTCGAGAACATAGACAGCAAGATACTTTTGAGGAAGACCGTCGCCCTGATAGCGGAGAAAGGGTATCGTGTGGGAAACATTGACGCGACGGTATGCGCCGAGCGTCCCAAGCTGAAAGCTCATATCCCTCTCATGCAGGAAACGCTTGCCGGAGTGATGGGGGTGGATGTGGACGATGTGTCCATCAAGGCCACCACGACTGAGAAACTGGGGTTCACCGGACGTGAGGAAGGTATTTCCGCATACGCCGTAGTGTTGATTGAAAAAGACTGAAGAATGAGCCATCCAAGATATTCCGTAATCATTCCCGTGTACAACCGTCCGGATGAGGTGGACGAACTTCTGGAGAGCCTTTCGCATCAGACACTCAAGGATTTTGAGGTGTTGGTGGTGGAGGACGGCTCGTCCGTGCCCTGCAAGGAAGTGGCCGACAAGTACCGTTTGTCCATGGAAGTCCGATATTATGCCAAACCGAATTCCGGACCGGGACAAACCCGCAATTACGGAGCGGAACGGAGCCGGGGAGAGTATCTCCTTATTCTGGATTCCGACTGCATCTTGCCTGAAGGCTATCTTCAGGCTGTTGAGGCTGAGCTGGAAAGAGAGCCGGCCGATGCTTTCGGCGGGCCTGACCGGGCACACGCCTCGTTTACACCGGTCCAGAAAGCCATCAATTATGCGATGACCTCTTTCTTCACCACAGGCGGAATCCGGGGAGGAAAGAAGAAGATGGACAAGTTTTATCCGCGCAGCTTCAATATGGGCGTGCGTGCCGATGTGTATAAGGCATTGGGCGGATTCTCCAATATGCGTTTCGGTGAGGACATCGACTTCAGCATCCGTATTTTCAAGAACGGGTACCGGTGCCGCCTCTTTCCCGGAGCATGGGTGTGGCACAAGCGTCGCACAGACTTCCGCAAGTTCTTCAAGCAAGTGTACAATTCGGGCATAGCGCGCATCAATCTCTATAAGAAATATCCCGAATCGCTGAAGCTTGTGCATCTGCTTCCGGCGGTGTTTACCGTGGGAGTGGTACTGGTGCTGCTGGTATCCCTTGTCTGTCCGTGGAGCCTGCTTCTCCTTTTGATGTTCGCTTTGGTGATATTTCTGGATTCATCCTTGCGGAACAGGAGCGTATGGATAGGAGCGCTTTCCGTAGGGGCCGCCTTCATCCAGCTTACAGGTTACGGAAGCGGTTTTCTCCGTGCCTGGTGGAAGCGGTGCGTGCTTGGAAAAGACACTTTCTCCGCATTCGAGAAGAATTTCTATAAATGAGATAAAATCATTGCCTTTGCGGGTGTTTTTCTTTAAATTTGCGGCATATTGTTGATCTTGAATCTATATGAGTGAAAAAATGAATATCAGCCAATGGGCGGAGGAAGACCGTCCGCGTGAGAAAATGATGCTTCATGGGGCATCGGCATTGAGCAACGCAGAGCTGCTTGCCATCCTGATAGGGTCGGGGAGCACCGAAGATACGGCAGTGGGGCTGATGCGTAAGGTGCTCGACGGGTGTCACAATAAGTTAAGTGAGCTGGGAAAATGCTCGATTGAGGATTTGTGCCGTTATAAAGGAATCGGTCCGGCCAAGGCGGTGACCATTCTGGCTGCTTCCGAACTGGGGAAACGAAGGAAAGAGGAAGAGCCGAAAGAGCGGAAACAAATACGTTGTTCCACAGATATATTTGAATATTTTCATCCGTTGATGTGTGATTTGCCGGTAGAAGAATGCTGGGTGATGTTGCTTAATCAGGCGGCCAAGGTGATTGACACATTGAGAATCAGCCAGGGAGGACTTGCCTCTACGCAGGTGGATGTGCGTTGTGTGCTTCGTGAGGCTTTGCTGAAGCGTGCCACGGCAATCGTGCTCTGCCATAATCATCCTTCGGGAAATGTGACTCCCAGTACGGATGATGACCGTCTGACACAAGCCTTGAGCCAGGCTTCGAAAACCATGAATATCCGTCTGCTCGACCATGTGATTGTGACCGACGGGGCATATTATAGTTATGTCGATGAGGGGAGGTTGTAGCGATTCATATTTTTTGTTACATTTGCGACAGATTCAAAAAGAAAATGAATGTTATGGATAACGGAACGAAACTGAAGATAGAGGAGCGGATTGTCGAAATGCTGAAGACGGTGTATGACCCTGAAATTCCTGTGAATGTGTATGATTTGGGATTGATCTATAAGATTGACCTGCAGGATGACGGTGCGTTGACACTTGACATGACACTGACCGCTCCCAATTGTCCTGCGGCCGACTTTATCATGGAGGATATCCGCCAGAAGGTAGAGTCGGTGGAAGGTGTGACTTCCGCTCAGGTGAATCTGGTGTTCGAGCCGGAGTGGGACAAGGACATGATGACGGAAGAAGCGAAACTGGAACTGGGATTTTTATAAATGATGGAATTATGGAAGCGTTGAAGAATGTGTATTTCCTGTCGGATGCCCATCTTGGGTCGCGCGCGATTCCTCACGGACGCACGCAAGAGCGTAGACTGGTGAATTTTCTGGACGGCATCAAGCACAAGGCGGCCGCCGTCTATCTGTTAGGCGACATGTTCGATTTCTGGTATGAGTTCAAGCTGGTGGTGCCGAAAGGATACACGCGCTTTCTTGGAAAGATTTCTGAACTTACTGATCTGGGCGTGGAGGTGCATTTCTTTATAGGCAACCATGATATCTGGTGCGGCGATTATCTGGAAAGGGAATGCGGGGTGATTCTGCACCGGGAACCGTTGACGTGTGAGATTTATGGAAAAGAGTTTTTCCTTGCGCATGGAGACGGGTTGGGTGATGATGACCGGAACTTCAGGTTCTTGCGTACGATGTTCCACAGCCATACGCTCCAGTGCCTTTTCTCAGCCCTGCATCCCCGATGGAGTGTGGAACTGGGACTGGAATGGGCGAAGCACAGCCGTATGAAACGCGAGGACGGTCGTGAGCCTGAGTATATGGGTGAGGATAAGGAACCCTTGGTGCTGTTCGCGAAAGATTATCTCAAGACTCATTCCGACATTAATTATTTCATTTTCGGACATCGGCATATCATGCTTGACCTGATGCTGTCACGTTCTTCCCGTCTGATGATTTTAGGGGACTGGATTCATGATTTCTCATACGCCGTGTTCGACGGGGAAACCATGTTTCTGGAACAATACATTGAGGGGGAAACTTCTTTATAGTTTTTGCTTGTGGAACGCAGAGACGTAAAAGCGCAGAGCCTTTACCTTGGAGAGAGCAGGTTTTGCGGGATGGAAGATAAGGTCTCTGCGTTTTTACGTGTCCTGCGGCTTTTTCAAGGCAGAGGCTATCTGGCCACCTCGCCGCCTTCCTCCTTGGCAAGCAATCCCTCCACCTCCGTCTTTTTCACCAGATTATAGTCTCCGGCAATGGTGTTTTTCAATACAGAGGCCGCTGTAGAGAAATCTACCCGTTTCTGGTCATCATCGAATGCTCCTTGTGCATAGAGCATCGCGCCGCAAAACGCGTCTCCTACGCCTACACAATCAATCACATTGTCAATGTCGAACACCCGGGTGTGTTTCATCGTCCCGTGGCTGTAAAGTATGCCGGCAAAAGTGTGGTGCCCGGAGCTCATCACGTTACGCAGGGCGATATAGATGTATTTGCAGCCGGGCACTTGTCTGCTGATTTCCCGGCAGAACCTTTCGTATGCGTCGGTGTCGTATGTTTCTCCGTTGCGTGTGGCCTTGAATCCAGGTGCGGGAATACCTGTCACCAAAGTATATTCGCTTTCGCTTCCGAACATGATGTCGCTGTATACCATTAACGGACGGAGTACTTCCTGGGCGGTTTTTCCATAGTTCCACAGATTCTTTCGGTAGTTGATGTCGTAAGAGACGGCCAGTCCCAGCTCCTTGGCTGTCAGAATGGCTTCCTTGCACACTTCAGCCAGTCCCGGTGTCAGAGCCGCGTCTATTCCAGACCAGTGAAAGATAGCCGCGTCCTTGAACGCGTCTTTCCAGTCGATCATGCCCGGTTTGAGCTCGGAGAAAGCGGAGCCTTCACGGTCGTAAATCACTTTTGAGTTACGCATGGCGGCGGCTTTTTCCATATAGTATGTGCCGAGGCGGCGTCCACCGGTGAGAATATGGCCGGTTCTGATGTTATGTGAACGGAGCTCTGCCAGGCAGGTATCTCCCAAAGCGTTGTCCGGGAGGCGTGTGATGAATTCCACTTCTCCTCCGAAATTGGCAATGGAAATGGCCACGTTGGCTTCACTTCCTCCGTAATTTACGAGAAATTCCCTTGACTGTTCAATGCGGAGACTGTCCGGAGTAGTAAGGCGGAGCATGATTTCTCCGAATGTGACGATTTTTTTGTTCATGTTATGGATGTTTTGTCATCTTGCCGGTGTGGATTACCGGAAAAAGGAAGGGAATATTCCTTACTGGATTCTTTACCGTTCATCCACGTCCGTGGCGTTTTAAGGATAAAGAATCTTGCAAGGAGTATTCCCTTTTCAACTTTCTTTCAGGTATTTCCGGATTATTTGTTGTTCAGGATATTCATTGTGTCGGTAGCGATCATCATTTCCTCGTCTGTCGGGATTACGCAAACGGTAACCTTCGAGTCTTCTGTTGAAATGATGGCTTCTTCACCTCTCACTTTGTTTTTCTCCGGGTCAATCTTCACGCCCAGATATTCCAGGTTCTTGCATACGGCGGCACGTGCCCCGGCCTGGTTTTCGCCTACACCTCCTGTGAAGAGGATGACATCCACGCCGTTCATGGCGGCCGTGTATGCGCCGATATACTTGATGATGCGGTAGAAATACATCTTTTCGGTCAGGATGGCACGTTCCTCGCCATTTTTGGCAGCAGCTTCCAGTTCACGCATGTCGCTTGATTTTCCGAACATGCCCAGCACTCCGCTTTTCTTGTTCAGGAGGGTGGACATCTCATCGGGAGTCAACCCTTCCTTTTTCATGATATAGGTGATGGCGCCTCCGTCGATGTCACCGCTGCGTGTACCCATCATCAGACCTTCCAATGGGGTCAGCCCCATGGAAGTATCCACGCATTTTCCGTCCTTCACCGCTGCGATGGAACCTCCGTTGCCGATGTGGCATGTGATGATTCTTGAACCTTCCTGCGGAATGTTCAGGAATTCGCATACACGCTTCGATACATACCGGTGGGATGTTCCGTGGAAACCGTAACGACGGATTCCGTATTTCTCGAAATATGAGTAGGGGATGGCATACAGATATGCATAGTCGGGCATGGTCTGATGGAATGCAGTGTCGAATACGGCCACTTGCGGTACTTCTGGCAGCAACTTCTGTACGGCATAGATACCTTTCAGGTTGGCCGGGTTGTGCAAGGGACCAAGGTCGCAGCATTCCTCTACGGCAGCGATCACAGCATCGTCAATCAGTACGGAACCGCTGAATTTAGTTCCTCCATGAAGCACGCGATGGCCCACGGCATTGATCTCATGCAGATTCTTTACAGTTCCGTATTCAGGATGGGTCAGCGTGTCGAAGATGAACTGGACTCCCGTAGTGTGTTCCGGCACATCTTTTTCGATGATTTTTTTTGTCCCGTCCGGCAATGTCATTTTCAGGAAAGAACCCGGCAGACCGATTTTTTCGATACCGCCTTGTGCGAGCACTTCCTTCCTGGTCATTTCAAACAGTTTGTATTTGATAGAAGAGCTGCCGCAATTCAATACTAATACTTTCATTTTTGTCTTTTTGATTAAAGTTTGTGTTGGTTACTGGGCTTTGGCTGCGATAGCCTGGTTGGCTGTAATGGCAATCATTTTGTAGACGTCGTCGATGCAGCATCCGCGTGACAAGTCGTTTACCGGACGTGCGATGCCTTGCAGGATCGGTCCGACGGCTGTAGCATGTCCCAAACGTTCTACCAGTTTGTAGGAGATGTTTCCTACTTCAAGGTTCGGAACAACCAGCACATTGGCTTTCCCGGCGATTTCTGAGCCCGGAGCCTTGCTTGCACCGATTCTCGGTACGAGAGCGGCGTCAGCCTGCAGTTCGCCGTCAATCTTCAGGTCAGGAGCCATTTCTTTTGCTATGCCCAATGCCTCAACCACTTTGTCCACCACCTCATGTTTGGCGGAACCTTTTGTAGAGAAGCTCAGCATGGCCACACGCGGATCGATTCCCGCCACAGCCTGGGCGGTTCTTGCAGTACAAACGGCAATCTGGGCAAGCTGTCCGGCATCGGGAACCGGAGTGACGGCTACGTCACCCATGACAATGACACCGTTGTCGCCACATTCCGGAGCATGGGTCAATAATAGCATGGCTCCCGATACGCAAGTGATTCCGGGAGCGGTCTTGATAATCTGCAGGGCCGGACGAAGCACGTCACCGGTGGTGTTGCGTGCGCCTGCAAGCTGGCCGTCAGCATCGCCCGACTTGATGATCAGGCATCCCAGATACAGAGGGTTGAGCACGAGTTTGCGGGCCTCTTCGATAGTCATCCCTTTTTTCTTGCGGAGTTCACACAGCAATTGTGCGTATTCTTCTTTCTTCGGATGATTTTCCGGATCGATAATGGTAGCCTTGTGGATATTGCCCAAGCCCCATTCTTTGGCATGTCCCATGATTTCATCCGGGTTGCCCAGCAGAATCAGGTCCGCTACACCGTCTGTCAAGATTTGGTTGGCAGCTTTCAAAGTACGTTCTTCTGTTCCTTCCGGAAGAACGATGCGCTGTTTGTTTGCCTTAGCGCGTTCTACGATTTGACTAATTAAATCCATATCGGTTGTATTATAAGATGTTGTATGAATCTTTGTTCGTGAGCGACGACGGATGCCGCTTTCCACCTTGCAAAAATAAGCATTTCTGTCATATCAAGTTGGCAAAAACTGAAATAATTGAGTTTAAAGTATGTAAAATAAATATGTTTGACGGCAGGTTTGAAAAGAATGTATAACTTTGCCTCCGTTTTTAAATCTATAAATTCTTTAACTGTTATGGTTCGTCAATGTTTCATCCTGTTCGGATGCCTGGCTTTGGGTGAACTGATTGTTTATCTGACGGGAATCAAGCTTCCTTCCAGTATCATTGGTATGCTTTTGCTTACTTTATTTCTTCAGTTGGGTTGGATCAAGCTGGAATGGGTTCAGGGTCTGAGTGATTTTCTGGTTGCCAATCTTGGTTTTTTCTTTGTGCCTTCGGGTGTTGCGCTTATGCTTTATTTTGACATTATCAGTGCGCAGTTCTGGCCGATAGTCATAGCTACTATCGTGAGTACGGTGCTTGTGCTGGTCGTAACGGGTTGGGTTCATCAATTGGTAAGGAAATATGGATTTTTTAGAAAATAAGTTTTTTTTGCTGGCCATCACATTCGGCTTTTATTTCTTGTCGAAACTATGGCAGAAGAAGACAGGTTGGGTATTGCTGAATCCGATTCTGATAGCAATCGCTTTATTGATCTGTTTCTTGAAATGTACGGGAGTTTCTTATGAAAAGTATTCTGAAGCGGGCTCTTTGGTGGAGTTCTGGCTGAAGCCGGCAGTGGTGGCATTGGGTGTGCCTCTTTATCTCCAGCTGAAAATGATAAAAAAGCAGCTTATGCCTATCGTCATATCCCAACTGGCGGGATGTGTCGTCGGTCTGGTGTCGGTGACTGTCATCGCGAAAGTGATGGGGGCTTCTCCAGAGGTGGTGATGTCATTGGCTCCGAAGTCGGTGACCACTCCGATTGCCATGGAAGTGTCGAATGCGGTGGGCGGGATTCCTTCTCTGACTGCGGCCGTGGTGATTGTAGTCGGCCTGTTCGGTGCTATCTGTGGATTTAAGGTGCTGCAGGTAGGGCATGTGGGAAGTCCGATAGCTCAAGGGCTTTCTATGGGCACAGCTTCACATGCCGTAGGCACTTCGCGTGCCATGGAGGTGAGCGGAAAGTATGGGGCGTACGCCAGTCTGGGATTGACATTGAACGGTATTCTGACCGCCTTGCTTACTCCGACCATTCTTCATATGCTCGGCATGTATTGACAGGATGGTTTTCAACAATGCGAGAAAAGTTATCAACAGGGTGTGTGTACCTGTTGATAACTTTTATTTTCTTTGATTGTCAGTGATATATCTTGTGAAAAACCTTTATTGGGGGGTGTCAGTTGATTTCGTTTGTGAGCATACGTTCCAGTTCCTCAGCCGAGAGTTTCAGATGAAACTGCCCTTTGTAGGCGATGGAGATTCCCCCTGTCTCTTCCGATACGATGATGGCCATGGCATCGGTCTCTTGTGAGATGCCTAACGCTGCCCTGTGCCGTAAGCCCAGTTCTTTGGGTATGTCCAGATTATGGGATACCGGCAGAATACACCCGGCGGCTTTGATGCGTTTATGGCTGATGACCATTGCTCCGTCGTGAAGCGGACTGTTCTTGAAGAAAATATTCTCGATGAGGCGTTGGTTGACATTCGCGTCAATCACATCCCCCGTGCGTACGATGTCGTCAAGAGGAAAGTCTTTTTCGATTACGATGAGGGCTCCCACTTTTCCTTTGCTCATGCTCAGGCATGCCATGACGATGGGCATGATATCCTCTTTCTGTGTCTCACCTTTCTTGTTGCCTTTCAGGAAACGGAAAAGGGTGCTGCTTCTGTGTCGCGAGCCGAGAGAAAGCAGGAAGTGGCGGAGCTCATCCTGGAACAGCACGATCAGCGCAATGACTCCCACGCTAACCAGTTTGTCGAAGATGGAACCCAGCAGACGCATCTGGAGCACTTGTGATACGATTACCCAGATGACGATGAATATCAGGATGCCGATGAAGATGTTGATGGATCCCGAGGATTTCATCAGTTTGTAGGTCTTGTAAAGCAGAAAGGCCACTAGAAGGATGTCCAGTATGTCTTTCAGGCTGAGGATGTGAATATCGAAAGGCATGGGCTAAAAGTTTTTTCAAAATGTGGTGGGGGTGAGTGCCGTGACGATTTTCACCGCTTCCGCGGCGGCTCTGACATCGTGGACTCTTAAAATGTCGGCTCCTTTCATCAATGCGATGGTATTGGCTGCGGTGGTCCCGTTGAGCGCGCCCTGTGGATTGGTTCCCAACAAATTGTAGATCATTGATTTGCGTGATACGCCTACGAGGACAGGAAGTCCGAATATCGAAAAGTCCTCCAGTTTTGCCAGCAGTTCGTAATTCTGCTCCAGTGTCTTGCCGAATCCGAATCCTGGATCAATGATCAGGTCTTTTGCTCCCAGGTCGTGCAGGCGTTGTGTTTTCTCGGAGAAATAATAAAGTATTTCTTTGAGCGGGTTGTCGTAATGAGGGTGCGTCTGCATGTCTTGGGGCGTACCTTTCATGTGCATCATGACATAGGGGACTTTCAGGCGTGCAATGGTGGAAAACATATCCTTGTCCAGTTCTCCGGCGGATATGTCGTTGACGATGGCTACTCCGAACTCCTCCACACACATCCGTGCCACATCCGCCCGGAACGTATCGACTGACACGATGGCTTCCGGCTCTTCTCTGAAGAGGATGGCCAGCCCCCTGCGCAGACGTTCCATCTCTTCTTTGACAGGAACGTCCGTAGCGTTCGGACGTGAGGAATAGGCTCCCACATCGATGATGGAGCCTCCTTCGCTGATGATCTGGCGGGTACGGTCGATGATTTCCTTCTCACTCTGTTTTCTGCTTCCGGCATAGAATGAGTCGGGTGTGAGGTTCAGGATTCCCATAATTTGTGGAGTCGACAAGTCCATTAACCGGCCGTTGACATTGATATATTTCACGGTTTTCTGCTTCATGATGACCTTTTTCTTGACGCCGCAAAGGTACATACAATAATTTGTTTTTTCTTGTGTCGGCGTGGAATAATTTTGACGTGGTGGGGCTGATTAGGTCCGTAATGAGAAACATTGCTCATGTTCTGGAATCTGGAGAACTTGTGGAGAGAACCTGAAGCCGGTTTGTGGTATGTTGTGGCTTTAGTCTAAAGATACGGATTCCTTGAAGTCAGTCTGGCTTTATATCGCATTTATGCTGTTTGGAGGGGATTTATTATGGAATTTGAAACAGGCGTTGAAAAAAAAGTCCCAAAAGTTTGCAGATTTAAAATAAAGCAGTACCTTTGCAACCGCAATTGCAACGAGAATCGGGCGTTTAGCTCAGCTGGTTCAGAGCATCTGCCTTACAAGCAGAGGGTCGGCGGTTCGAATCCGTCAACGCCCACTCGGTTTTCTCGTTGTCAGTTCTTTATTCCGGGCGTTTAGCTCAGCTGGTTCAGAGCATCTGCCTTACAAGCAGAGGGTCGGCGGTTCGAATCCGTCAACGCCCACTCCGGAAGGAAAGATAAGG
>DWVR01000057.1 GCA_019120125.1 Candidatus Phocaeicola excrementigallinarum
ACCGTGTTATCAACACAGCCACGAGATTTACCTTAAAAGGTGATAGTTTAAGAAGAAAACATTAACTTTGCCACGTCAGAACTGTAACAGCATCGCCGTTTTTGCTGTAACAGTCTGCTCCGTTTTTTGCATCTTGCCTGTTAAATCCATAAAAACGATTCTATCATATATATCCTCACATCCTGACTTCATAGAGTTTCATAAAAACACATCCAATCCTGATGAAATAGTATTCAATACTTTGATTTATAATCTCATTTCTAAGGAATGTATAAACAACACATGTCTAAGGTACATAAAATGGAAAAAATCCCCATCACCTGACAATGTCACAATTGAGGATCAAGATATTATTAAAGAATGTCTTAATAATCCAGATATACTTTTCATCAGAAAAATAGATTCTATAAAGACATGTAATTTCATTAAAGAATTAATCTCGAAACATTAATGAATGTATCAATAATCATACCTGTATTCAACGGACAGAAGTTCATAACCAACTGTATCCAATATCTATTGAGGCAGACCTACCAGAACTGGCAGGCATTGTTCATCAATGACGGAAGTACAGACAACACATTAGAGACTTTAAAACAATTCGCAAACCAAGACAACAGAATCAAAATCATTACCCAGAAAAACCAAGGTGCCGCTAAAGCACGGGAAACAGGCATAAAAGCAGCCCAAGGTGATTTCATTACATTCCTAGATGTCGATGATACGCTTTCTAACTCTTTTCTAGAGAAATCAATTGCTCAATTTACTCCAGAAACTGATATAGTTGTCAGCACATTCAATATAATACAGGAGAATCAGACTATACGCAAAAACATCAAACCCGGATACTTTGACAAAAAAGAATACCTGAAAAAAGTTCTAACAGGACATTACGGCTGGGAACTATGTGCCAAGATGTATCGCAGATCTCTGTTTGAACAACCTTTAAACACCCCAGCAAATATAAGAATAGGTGAAGATGCAGCTATATTCATACAGCTCATACTCCGATCCAGAAGAATCAATGTGCTTAACGAACCTTTATACAACTATATCCAATACAACAGTTCAGCATCACACGTACAATCAAAGGAATATGCAGAAGAGACATTGAAGGCTGGCTTCTTTATAAAATCCATTCTTGAACAAGATGAGATTTATAATACCATCAATAGCGAAGCCCAAGCAATGTTATTGCTTTTCTTCTCCAACTCCACACGTAAAGCATATTTAGGGAATAAGCACCCTTTAGTACAAAGGGTGCATAATGAAGCGTATTCATTTAAGTCCTTGAACTTACTTCCCTTAAAAAAAAGTATATATATCACATTTTATTTCCTTTTTGGGAAACATATCAATAAAATAATTCACTAATGTTTTCTGTACTTCTATCTATATACATAAAAGAACAGCCTGATTATCTCATACAGAGCTTAAACAGTTTGTTTGCACAAACATTGTTGCCCAATGAAGTCATCTTGGTCAAGGACGGTCCGCTGACACCGGAACTGGATGCTGTCATCGCCGAATACCAATTGAAGTATCCTATCCTGAAAGTCATTCCATTACCCCACAACCAAGGGTTAGGGAATGCACTCAACGAGGGATTGAAGCATTGCTCACACGAATTGGTGGCACGTATGGACACAGACGACATAGCCAAGCCTGACCGGTTTGAAAAGCAAATAAAGGTATTCCAAGAGCATCCGGAAATAGACATCTGCAGCGCGTGGATTGAGGAGTTTGAGGGAACTCCGGATAATATACTTGCCACCAGAAAGCTCCCGGAAACACACGAGGAGATACTGAAATATGCCAAACATCGGTGTCCGATAAACCATCCGGTTGTGATGTACAAGAAAAGCGCGGTGCTCAAAGCCGGAGGATATAAGGGATTCCCGGAAGATTACCGTCTGTGGATCAACATGCTGATGACTGGAGCCAGATTCTACAACATACAGGAAAGCCTGCTTTACTTCCGCTTCTCGAGTGCAATGGTAAAACGGAGAGGAGGATGGAAATACGCCATGGCTGATGCCAAATCACAACTGGACTTCTACAAGATGGGATTTCTCAGCCTCCCGACATTGGTCTACAATCTTTCGGTACGGATGTCCGTCAGGCTGACCCCCAACTTTATACGTGCATTGATCTATAAAAAGCTGTTGAGAAAATAACCTCTCTTCCGGAAAAATGAAAAAGCTTTATACGACATCGGCATATAAGCTATATCACAAGCGATGCTGTGAACGTATAATGCGGCATATCCGAAAAAGGAAACGGCAAACAAAGAGACTGTCCCGGCAGAATAAGCCGGATAAAAAAGACTGTCCATACAAAAAGGTCCTGACAGCCCCACAGGGGTTCAGCTTTCTGGAGAGCATGACTGAATGCGCGCAATTCTTTGCGAGAATGCGCTCTTCGGCATATATCCATTTCAAAAGCAACCAAAAGTCCATTACAATAGATCTTGCTCATGTAAACGAAATAGATTTCGCGTCTGTAATGACCCTGACCGCCATCTGTGAGGAATTGAAATGCGAAGGAATAAACGTTTACGGCAATTTTCCTGAAAACAGCTTCTGCCGCCAGTTCCTGATAGACTCCGGATTCCTGAACAAGAAATATGATGCGTACAGACATCCGTATAGGCTGCAAAGCAAGACTGAATTCATGTCGTTGGAACGGGGACAAGAAAAGCTGAGAATAGAGAATTTCATCAAAATAAGGGACTTAACCCTACACATTTCCAGGCATTTGTTCGGCGAAGAAAAAGAGAATCTGAATCTGACCACTTTACTGAAGGAGATTTGCGGCAACTCCATAGAATGGAGTTCGGCATATAAACGCCAATGGACAATGGGAGCAAAATTCGAGAAAGACAAAGTGGTTTTGGTTGCCATAGATCTGGGACAAGGCATTTTGAACTCGCTTCACAGAAAATTCACGTCTGTGCTGGAAGACTTGATGACCCTCACACCGGATTTCCAGATTCTGGCGAAAGCCTTTGACAGGAAATACGGATCGGCATCGCGCGACGAGAACAGAAACAAGGGACTTCCAAGCATCAAAAAAGCGTATGAGGACGGGTTTATAAAAAAGTTGACCGTCATCACAAATAATGCCGGACTGCATTTCGATAATCCTGACAAAAATCTTACTTTTGCAAAGGATAGAAATGCGTTCAAAGGTACTCTCTATCTTTTTGAAATAGATAACACATGCTTTAAACAATAAATATATATGGTTTTTTACATTGCAAAGGATTATTCACCGTATACAGGAATCCGCCATTGTGACACAAGTGATTTCTCCGGTGAGGATTTCTATCATACGAAACTGAATGCCGCATTCAAGGAAGCGTTTGAGAAAAAAGAAAAACTTACGCTGGTACTTGACGGAAGTAAAGACGGATATGCCCCGTCTTTTCTGGATGAGGCTCTGGGCAATCTTGTATATGATTTCGGCGAAGAAAACGTCCGGAATCATGTGGAAATCGTATCAGAACGTGAGTCGCAATGGCCGGCTATGCTATATCAGCGGACTTATCCTGAATGGGAAAAAAGAAGGATAGACCAGAACCCTCCGGTGCAGACCGCATCCCATCCGGCATGGTATAGACTGGTGAATGGGAAAATAGAATGTAAAGTATGGAATTAATCTATAAGAAATGAATCCGTCAATCATCTGCCTGCCCTTATCCGACATAATAGACATTATTTCTGTTATCGTGGACGGAATAGGTATTATCGTGGCCGGATCTGTCGCAATATGGGTAGTGAACACCATACAAAAAAGAATAGACAACCAACGCTCCATAAAAAACCATCTGATTGACGAGGTAATTGAAATCAGAAGGTCATATAGGGAAATCATCAACCAAACCACATGTGGCGAGCTCAGACCTAAAGATATAAAAAGCAGGCTAAGAGTATTGAGCTCAAGAATCACGGACCTGATCAACCTTATCAACATCCAGTTCAAACCAAAAGTGATAGACAAGGATTTTCTTTTACCCTATCAATTGGACTTGAACCAGATAATTACAGATGATGAGAACTTCAGCTTAGAGTACAAGGCGAACAGGAAATTTCTTCTTACACAAAGGTCACAAGAAAAGATGGCTGTTTTCTCCGCAGAAAAAGACCATCTCTTTAACGAACTGATTGTAAAAATCAACAAAGCAGAATAACAAATCTTCCATAAAAATGAAAGAGCAGAACAATACCCAACAAGACACTTCGCAAAATGTCAATGAAATAGACCTTGTAGCACTTTTCAAAAAGCTTTTTGACAAACGGAAAAAGCTTTATAAGGCAATAGGGATTGGCGTAATTATAGGGCTGGTAATCGCCTTCAGCTTACCCAAACAATATCAGGTGGAAGTCACCCTATCGCCTGAGTCCGGGACAAGCGGATCAGGCAACATGGCCGGAATCGCATCCATGCTTGGCATGGGAGGCATGGGAGGACTTGGAGAAGACGCACTGAACGTCAGCATGTTCCCGGAAATCGTAAAGACCACTCCTTTCCTGTTGGAAATGCTGGAGACACCGCTTCAGACGAAAGAAGAGGAGACCATGATTCTTTATGACTACTTGGACACGCAAAAACGTCCGTGGTGGAGCCATATCATGGGATTGCCGGGACAGGCCATCGGAGGAATTATGGCGCTGTTCAGGGATAAGGCAGAGGAAACGGACAGCATACAGAAAATCGACCCTTTCCATCTGACACAGGAACAAAGCGGAAGAATCGGTATGCTGAAAGGAATCCTAAACGCGGAAACAGACAGCAAGACCAGCATGACTAAAGTGAGCGTTACCCTGCAGGACCCTGTGGCGGCCGCATTGGTGGCGGACAGTGCCGTGGTCAAGCTGCAACGGTACATCACGGACTACCGTACCCGAAAGGCGCAGGAGGACTACAACTATCTGACCAAAGTGGCGAAAGAGACGGAACAGGACTATATCAAGGCACAACAAAGATACTCCCAGTTCATGGACGCAAACAGGAACGTGAATCTGCAATCGATGAAGGCGGAAGGTGAGCGTCTGCAGAATGCGGCCATGACGGCTTACCAAATCTACAGTCAGATGGAGACGCAGCGCCAGCTTGCCCGGGCCAAGGTGCAGGAGGCGAAGCCGGTGTTCGCGGTGGTGGAACCCGCTACTGTGCCGCTGTTCCCCTCCTCGCCCAAGAAGATGATGATTCTGGTTGTGTTCGTATTTCTCGCCGTAGTGGTGGAATCGGCATGGATTCTGTTCGGTGAGGATTTATGGAAAAGCGTCAAGGCGGAAATGAAGAAGCCGAAAGAATGAATCAGGCACCAGTCTGACTACGAACCTCTTGAAAACATCCGCCTGTTCCCAACGATACAATCGCAAGGAACAGGCGGAATCGCATAACAGAACGGGGGAGATCTCTCACAAAGAAATGATCTCATCCGGCGTAAGCCCTGTGATTCTGGCAATAACCTCAACAGGAATGCCTTCTTGTTTCATTTTGCACGCATTCTCGAATTTTTCCTCCTGGCGACCTTCTGCACGGCCTTCAGCTCGTCCTTCTGCAAGCCCCGCCGCACGACCTTCTGCACGGCCTTCTGCACGGCCTTCAGCACGACCTTCAGCAAGCCCTTCTGCACGGCCTTCTGCACGGCCTTCTGCACGGCCTTCTGCAAGCCCCGCTTCACGGGCTTCACGGCGGGAACTGCTGATCTGCATCTTTGCCGTACTCACCATGTCCCAGAAACGGTCGTATGCCTGAAGCTGACTTTTCGTAAAGGCGGACTCCTCCAACTGAGTGACCGCCTTGCTGATGTCAGGATTCTCAAGCAGCTCTCCCGGCACTTCACGTGTCTTTTCGTCTATCTCCGTAAGATAACGGAGCCAAAGCACCTGCATCTTCCGGTCGTTGAATGTTTTCGGAGTGAATTTGGGCAGTTCGATGAAAATAAAACGCAATCCTTCAATCACTTCTTTTGTCTCAGCTACTTCCACAATCTTGAAATCGTGATAATAATTCTTGCTCTCGGAGAATGTGTCGTTGACAAGATTCAACGAATAAACAGGTTGCAGGAGTTCGTAATCACATCCCCTTTCCAACTGACTGACATACGCTTTCGATGCATTGAAAAGCACACGCTGCTTATAAGCGGAGGTCCACATCATCTGCATCTCCACTATAAACTGCCGGCCTTTCCTGTCTCTGCACCGCACGTCTACAATGCTGTCCTTGCGCAAGGGATTCATCGGGACCAGTTCCGGACTCATGTATTCCACCCCGACAATATCTTCCTCCGTACTATCGAACGGAAGAAGCGCGTTCAGAAAACTTATAATCAAATCAGGATGCTCGCCAAACACTTTCTTGAAAGTGAGGTCGGCTTTCGGATCAAGATATCTCATAGTCATGCAGTCGTTTAACAGTTTCAATGAAAGCAAATATACAAAAAATCTCATCTGCACGGCCAAAATGCAAGGTCTTTTTCGTACCTTTGAATGCAAATTAAATCTCTTTATCAATGAAAAGACTGATACTGACTACAGCAATCGCTCTATTGACAGGGGGTATCCCGTATGCGCAATCCGATACGGAACTGGAATACAGGGTGGAGATGGGAGCCACTGCCGGAGGAGGCACGTACGCGCCGCTCTGGTTTACCGCCAACCGATACGGACTGGCCAGCACGGAGCCTAACTCGGGCTACCTGAGGGCAGGCATCGCCTACGAGAAGGAATTGAGAAGGAACTGGAAAATCGCGGCCGGAATGGATCTGGCCGGAGCCATAAACCATGAAAAGAGCTTCAATGTGCAGCAGCTTTATGCGGACTTGTCGTGGAAGGTGCTGACGCTGAGTGTGGGCATCAAGGAACGTCCGGGATTTCCGCTTGAAAAGAATACGGCACTGAGCAGCGGCATGATGGTGGAAGGCCCGAACGCGCATCCGGTGCCGCAAATCAGAGTCGAAATGCCGGAATATTGGAACGTGCCAGGCACAAAAGGATGGTTCGCCTTTAAAGGACACCTTGCATACGGATCGTTCGCGGAATATGAATGGCAGCGGGACTATGTGAAGCCGGGACAGTATTTCACCGAAGGGGTGCTCTACCACAGCAAGTCGCTGATGCTTCGTCTCGGCAACAAGGAGAAGTTCCCTCTGGAGTTTGAGGTGGGCATCCTGATGGCGGCCCAGTTCGGAGGCAACCGTTACCAGAAGATGGAGGACGGGACGGTGCGTCTGGATGTGGACATGCCGGACAACCTGAAGGCTTACTGGAAGGCGTTTTTCCCTCAGACGGGGGGAACAGACACACCGGAGGGCGAGCAGGTGAACGTTGAGGGAAACCATCTGGGAAGCTGGAATTTCGCGCTGAACTATTATGTGGGCGACTGGAAGTTCCGCGCCTATCTGGAACATTATTTCGAGGACACCTCGGAAATGTTCTGGGAATATGGAAGATGGAAGGACGGACAACTGGGACTGGAAATCACCTTTCCGAAAAACCGGTGGGTGACTTCAGCCGTATATGAGGCACTTGGTACAAAAGACCAGGCCGGTCCGCTATTGTTCGACAGTTTCTGGGGACAGTTTCCGGAATATCAGATCAGCGGATGCGATGAGTATTACAACCATTACATCTACGGCGGATGGCAATATATGGGAATGGGAATGGGAAACCCTCTCCTGCCCGGACCTCTCTATAATGAAGACCATTCGATAAGCTTCCGCAGCAACCGCGTAAGGGCACAACATCTGGGCCTGTCGGGCAATCCGTCGGACGAATGGAGCTACAGAGTGCTCATATCCTTCGCACGCCATTGGGGAACCTACGGAAACCCTCTCGACAAGCAGCGGAAACAGTTCAGCTCGCTCTACGAGGCAACCTACTCTCCACGCCGGGCAAGCGGATGGAGCGCATCGCTCGCGCTGGGGCTGGACAGAGGAAACTATCTGGGAAACTCCACGGGCGGCATGCTGACCATCAGGAAAACAGGTATCATCTTCTAAACTACAGACAACATGAAACGGAACCTATATATCGGCATCTGCCTGCTCATGGCGGTGCTGGCACTGGGAGGATGCAAGAAAGCTCCCATCAATCCCGACATAGAGGGACACTGGCAACTGCTGGAATTCACGACCAAGGCAGACGGACAGACTCATGAATGCGAACGGATCTACTACAGCATCCAGCTTTGGGTGATTGAGGTGGCGGAAAAAGGAGGTCCTTTGGAACTGACTTCGTTTCGCGGACGCTACAGGTATGACGAGACGGACAATACCATCCGCATAAAGGACCTGAGCACGTATGATGTGCCGGAACTCTCACGGCCTGCGGAGGTGTGGGAGCTGTTGCCGTATGGCCTGAACTGTACGAACCCGACTTTTGAGGTGGTAAGCGTGGACAAGCGTTGGATGACTTTGGAATCGGACTACGCGATACTCAAACTCAAGAAATTCTGACACATGGACAAGGAAGAACATTGGTATGCCCTCTATGTGAGGATGCATCATGAGAAAAAGACCGCCGCAAGACTGGATGAGCTGGGTGTGACCAACTATCTGCCTGTGCAGGAAACGGTACGCCAATGGAGCGACAGAAAAAAGAAGCTCACCGTAGTGGTGATCCCGATGATGATCTTCGTGCGGACCGATGAGCAGGGAAGGCTGGAACTGATCAGGAACTTCCCTTCCATCACAGGAGCCTTGATTGACAGAAGCACGCACCGCCCTGCCATCATCAGGGATGAGGAAATGGAAAGGTTCAGATTCATGCTGGATTTCTCGGAACAGACGGTGCATTTCATTGACAAGCCGCTGGCTCCGGGGGACAAGGTAAAAGTAATCAAAGGTCCTCTGACCGGACTGGAAGGTGAACTGATCTATCTGGACAACAAGTCGGAGATTGTGGTCAGAATCGACCAACTGGGATCCGCCTCCGTGGAGATTCCGGGAGGATATGTGGAAAAACTTTATAAATGAAAATGAAGAGTGAGGAATGAAGAATTACTGTGAAATGCAGCTCTGTCTTCATCCCTCACTCTTCATCCTATAAGATTTTATTTGAAGAGCTCGGCCAATTTGGCATCCATCTCCTCGCCGCGCAGATTGCGGGCTACAATCGTACCGTCCTGAGCGATGAGCACTGTTGATGGGATGGAACGCACGCCATACAGCTTGGCTCCCTCACTCTGCCAGCCTTTCAGGTCGGACATCTGCGGCCAGGTGATCTTCAGGTCGGCAATGCCTTTCTTCCAGCTTTCCAGATTGCTGTCGAGAGACACGCCTACCACACCGAATCCTTTTGCCTTGTATTTGGCATAAGCGGCCACCACATTCGGCATTTCCATACGGCAGGGACCGCACCAGCTTGCCCAGAAGTCCACCAGAGTATATTTGTTCCTGCTTACATAATCAGACAGCCTTACTTCTTTTCCTTCCGGAGTATCCAACGCGAAATCAATGTATTTCTGACCCTCGGAAGTCTTTGCCACTGTCTCCACATATTCTTTCAGACGCACGAAATCAGGCTTGGAAGCCAACGGTGCGGGAACTTTCGCAAGCAAAGGCTGCACATCCGCCACTTCAAACGAAGAGCCGAACATACACAGCAGTTCCACGCCGGCCGCCTTGTCTAGATTGTTGGAGATGATCTCCAGCACACGACTGGAACCCGCCTCTTCCTTTTCGTCAAGCACCTTCGCCAGTGAATCCTTCTGGGCCACAGTCAATGTGGAATCGGTGGTCATCTTCTCGTAAACGGATTTCATTTCCTTATTGATGCTCTGGAACTCATCCATGAATCCCTGAAGAGCATCATTATTGACTGTTCCTGACACATGACTTGCCTCCGGGTTCATGTTCACGGTCACCGTACCCGGCTCCACAAACAGCATGGCAGCCATGTGGTTGTCACCTTTCATATAAGTCACATAACGGACAGCGGCGACCGAATCGGGAGTCCCCGTAAACTCGAACGTGCCGTTCTTTACAACCGTTGAATCCAATGCCACGAAACCGTCTTCCGTACGGTCCTGCAAATAAACGGTATCACCGTCCGCCGCACCTTCCGCCGTACCCTTGATCGTATAACCGGCTTTCTCCTGACATGCCGCCAACGCCATTACTCCCGCAGCGGCAAACCAAACTAATCTTTTCATGAATCGTTTTTTTGTTTTATGAGTTAATGATATGCTTCATCAGACAAAAAAAGAGAATGAAGAACCCGCACCGGCAATTCTTCATTCACCATCCGTCATTGTTTGTTTCCCTGCCCCTTTTTCTTCTTCGCGATAATCCAGTCGAACCAAAGGTGCATCAACGTCCACGCCACCACATCAATGACAAACACCCACGTATTGTTCATATAATGGATGGCGATCATCGTAAAGGCACAGAAACAGGCCGAGACAAACTGGATGGTCACCAAGGCACTGCGGGGAGAGAATCCCATCGCAAGGAACTTATGATGGATATGGGACTTGTCGGGCAGGAAAAGAGGCTTGTGGTTACGGGCACGACGCATCACGACACGCACCACATCCAGACAAGGCACCATCAGCACGCTGAAAGAAACCAGTACAGGACTGCTCATCGGAGAAACGCGCAAGGACGGGTCGTACATGCTGTACTTTATCACCAGGAAGCTCAACAGGAAGCCCAGTGTCAGACTGCCCGTATCGCCCATGAATATCTTACGCCCACGGTCGGCGTTTCCGAACACATTATACACAAAGAAAGGAATGATCACTCCCACGGTAGCGAAAGCCAGCAGGGAATGCAACCAGTATTGGTAATGGATAAACAATACACCGAACACGATCAACGCCACCATGCTGAGTCCCGACGCCAGACCGTCGATTCCATCAATCAGGTTGATGGAGTTCGTGATGAACACCACCAGGAGGATTGTCAAAGGAATACCGACCATCGGACTGATCTGGTAAATGCCGAACAGGCCATAGAAACTGTTCACGTACAGTCCTGACACCGGGAACATCATCGCGGCCAGAATCTGGACAAGGAATTTCTTGCGGTAGCGCACCCCTACCAGATCATCGGCAATACCCACGATATACAACAAGGTCAGCCCTCCCATCAGGAAAAGCATCTCGCAGGCAATGCGCTCCATCCCGACACCGTCAGAGAAAGTCCCGATCAGCAACCGTATGCCCGTAAACACACATACACAAAACAGGATGACCGGGAAAAAGGTCACGCCACCCAGACGGGGAATCGGACGCTTATGCACCTTGCGTTCGTTCGGTTCATCGAACAACCGCTTCCTCAACGAGATAATCAAGATATTAGGGATAATGACACGCCCCAAAAACACGGCGCACAAAAAAGCCGCAATGATTATGTATAAGTTCTCCATAAGTTTTTTGTGTATGCACTTTATTTTTCAACCTTCCCGCAAGACATCCTCCGGCTGTGCCCGGAAACACCGTCCGTAAAAGGTAGTTGAATGCAAATGTAGCTGAATTTTCATTACCTCCCAAAAAAGAGACTGATGATTTTTTTCACAAGACAGATTTTCATGGTTTTCTTTAGGAAAAGACAAATTACACCCTACACTCATACACATAAAAGCAAAAAGCAACATGCCCCACAGATCCATCCGAGAGTCTCGGACGAAAGACCCGCACACATGGCGAGACCGGTGTAATCCAACGACGCGAAAAAGAAGAGCACAAAAAACAGGGTGACCAGATAGTCTGATTTCCTGACGAACATGGCGGACATCCCTCTCACCACATCCCTGTCACTCAGATAAGCGTCGGACGCGATACCATAGGCCACCGACGGCAAGGCAATTCCAAATGAAACGACCCACCAGAATCCGTCGGCCAGCGGAGACCCCTGGAAGCTTCCGACCACACTGCTTGCCACTCCCCACGGCCCCCATACCAACAACAAAAGGATACCGATGTACGTTCCAAAAGTCACGGCCGACAGGACAAGCGCACGACGCTCTTTCCGGGACAAGCTCTCCCGCTGCCCGGACACCATGGAACGACAGGCCTTCCCGATTCCGGAATCCGACCATAACCCGAGTCCCGGAAAAAGAGCCAAGATGACCGGCAGGGCAAGCGGAGAAAGATACACCGTCCCCAGCGTCCGAAACACCCAACGGAGGCCCTCATCGCCCAACAGACTGCGCACTCCGGACCATCCATATACAGACCCCACCCATGACACGAATGTCACCAGACCGGTCAAAAGGAAAAAGCAGGTGGCAGGATGGGGGAAACGCTTATTCTTCATCAGGCTCCAGATTGTCTATATCCAGAATACGGAGCTCGAACGCGCGTGTCACCAGACGGCAGGCATTCACTCCAGTCCGCTCATCGGCCCTGAAAAGACGGTTCACCAGCTCGTTCTGGCGTTTCTCTACCGACTTCACCCCGAACGGCATCCCCTTCAGGTTCGTGATCATCTCCTTGGTATATCCCAAAGCCAGATGGCGCAACAGACGCTCGTCATACTCGTCAATGTCATAATCCACAACCGCTTCCTGCCGCCGCTGCCCGGCTTCGACAGTCTGCTTGAAACGCTCCACGATCTTCTCCAGGATCGGCTGGTTGAACACCAGCCTTCTGCCGTCCATCACCGCCTGTACATCAGTGGCGGTCAGCAGCTCTCCGGTCTTCAGGATAATACCCACCGCACCCGCGTTGAGGGCATCCACCCACAGCTTCTCGTTGAGCACCTCTCCGGTAAAAATCAGCACTTTGATTTCCGGACGTTCCTTGTGCAGACGGGAACAGATCTCCACGCCGATGGTCGTGGAGCCGCCCAACCCAAGATCAAGCAACACCATGTCCGGTGTCTTGGCCTCAAGCAAGGTCCAGAACTCCGCCTCGGTCATGGCCGTTCCGATCACCTCGGCATCCGGTATTTCATGACGGAAAATCTCCTCTGTTCCCTTCAACTCCAGCTTCACGTCCTCTACGATAATCACTTTAAACTTTTCCATATTGTCATCATTCATTGTTTCTCGTTCATTTTTTTGCGGAAAGGCACGGTAAACCAGACTTTAAAGCCTCCCCCCTCTGCCTTGCAGGCATTGATGCGGCATCCCCGTTTCCCGGCAAACTCGTCATGGTCGCGTACAATCTGCTTGCACACCAGATATTCCGTACCGGTCAACGTCTGCCCGTTATCCTGCGCGCACATCCGTTTCTTGTCCGGATAAAACAGCGCGTCCAGTTCTTCCTGCGACATATCCCTCCGGCTGTCCGTGAAAGAGACCCTCACGAAACTGCCGTCCCTGACCACATCCAGTCTCAACCTACCGGATACGGGAACACGTACGGCCTCATCCACCAGATTTTCCAACAGAAAACGCAGCAACACGGCATCACCCGTAGCATAAAGCGGTTCGGCACCGACCTCCAGTTCCAGCTGGAAATCCAGTCTCCGTGTCTGCCGAGCCACATATTTCCGCATTCCCTCCGCCAGTTCCTTCATGTCGACTTCCGAGCGACGGAACGTGACCTCTTCCAGTTGGCGGGCCGCACACGAAGTCAGCAAGGAGAATACATCCTTATAATATTCCACCAGTTCCGCCATGTCACCAAGCATTTCCTTTCTCTCCGCAGGGTCAGCCGCACCCAACCGGCCGGCCATCTGCCGGATACGGTTCGGATAGTAGACCGTCTCGTGCTTAATGGTCGAAAGACAGTTGTCAAGCACCATGTTCTGCACATGGAGCTGGTTTTCCTCAAAAACAGCCCTACGTGCCTCGTCCTGTGCCAACTCGATATCATGGAACTTGCGGTTTACCTGCACGATGGTATTATACAGAATGACAGCCAGATAGTTGCCCACCAGCTCCACAAGCAGCCTGTCCTCCTCGCGGACATACGGACGGGCCATCCGCAAAGCCATCACTCCCACACAATGCCTCTCACCTCCCGCTTCGACCCACAAAGGCAGGCAACTCCATTCCAGTCCTTCCGCCCACTGCAAACGGCGGATCTCATAGCAGCGCCGCACACGGCCGTACCACTCCTCATCGGCCACTTTCCGGTAACAGGCGAACTTCAATTTATGAGTCTCCTCGTCAACCACCGCCAACGCCAGATTGTCGAGCGCGACCAGCTCGTTCATCTCCCTGAACATATGGCGGACAACACGCTCCGCCACATCACCCTCGCCTTCCGTACGCATCGAAGCCGAAAATACGGCACGGTTAATGGCAAACACCTCCTCGATATGATACCGATAGCGCAGACGGCGACGGAGATACAGGCCGTAATAAGCGGCCAGACATCCCAACACGATCAGCACGAAAATGCAGAGAGCAATCCGCTTGTTGCCTGCCGACTTCCGCATCTGGACACAATACTCCTCCAACGACGTGTCCCGGCTAAGCCGCTTGTAGAGTGAGGCATACGCACCGTTGTTATACCTGTAACGGCGGAAATCCTTCAGTGCCAGCGAAGCCACCGCCACCTCATTGCGCACGTCAAGCAGGATATGATAATCCGTATCGAAACGGTCGGCAAGCCAGGCCAGCTCGCCCGACTCTCCCTCACCGTCCAAAGCCAGCAGGGGACCTTCTTTTCCGGAATATTCCTGATAATGTGCGTTCATATAATGAAACACACTGTCTGCCAGTTCAATGGCCGAACGATAATCTCCGTTCACATTACAGTCGTACACCCAATTGGCATAATAGTCGGCTATGGCCAACAAGCTGTCATAACCGCTCACTTCCGCAGCACTGCCCGGAACGTCCTGAAGCCCGGACCCCGTACGGCCACACCCTCCCAGACAAGCCATACAGACCACACCTGCCACCAACAATGCCTTTCTCACTCCCTTGGGAAGCCGGAAGCAGAACCGGCTTCCTTTCCCTACCGTACTCTCAATACGGAACCGGCACACCTCAAACACCTTATTGGTCTTGCGGTATTTCTCGATGATGCCTTTGCAGTTCATCAGTCCGAAACCATGCCCTTTTTGCCCATGCAGGAGTGAAGCGTCCGCAGCCGTCTCCATACCGATGGCACTCGGATCATACACCTTCTCATCCAGAATACGGTGAATGTCGTTTTCCGACAGTCCCGGTCCGTCGTCACTTACCGAGATCTCCACATAATCCTCCGCTTCCGTGGCGGACAAGGATATATGCCCTCCTTCCTGCGTATATTTCCGCGCGTTCTCCGCCAGTGTATTGATCATGAACAATGTCAGCGCCTTGTCAGCCTTCACGACTGCGGAAGTGTCTTCCACGGTCAACTGCTGGCGCCTCATCTCAAAGGAACGCCGTCCCTTGGCCACCACCGAAAACAGTTCCTGCAAGGCGAAATTCTCGATCTTCAGGCTCAACGTGCCCTGACGCATTTTGATCCATAATGCCAGTATATCATTGTATTCATTGATCTTGTCCGTCAGCTCTCCGATATAGCCCAACTTGTTTTCCGTCACATCCTCCGGCATTTTCCCGATACCCGACCTCAATTTCCGTATCTCGTTCGCCACGCGGTCAATGAACGGCAGAATGCCTGTCACAATGGCCAGACAAGCCTTCTTCACCTCGTTCCGACATTTGTTTTCCACCAGATGCTGGCGATGGACGTACTGTTCTTTCTCCAACCGCTTTCTTTCATCGTCAAGGGACACCAGGTTCAAACCGTTCTCCAGCGTCCAGGCCAGATAAGGCAGCAACAGCTCCACAAGGTCGCTGTCTTCCTTCTTCATAGGTAAGGACAAAGCCAGCCACAAGGTGCCTACCGCCCCGGACTTTCCCGGCGACACCAAAGGAAACGGCCGGACTTCCCCTTTCTCCGGCCGGAAATCCTCCCTCTCCTCCTCTGCCGCCCACGTGATCCGGATCCCGTCCGCATGAAACATCTCCTGCAAATCTCCCTTCACGGCCTTGCACACCGCCTCGGCCACTTCTTCCTGTGTCGTGGCATCGGCCGGTACCGCACCGGTCACCCGCTGGCAAAGCAGAAGCAGACGCTTGAGGCGCGCCACGTACAATCCGTTCCTCCTTTTCCAGTAACGGTTCAACAGGACAAACAATACCGCCATCACCAGAAAACCGCCTATGACCATCGTCAACAACACATTGAGCTGTCTTCCCTCACGCTCCAAAGCTGAATACCGACTCTCCAGCTCCTTGTCCTGACGGGTGTAGTCAAGAATGTCAAGATAGACATTACGGTTATAGTCCGACTCGGCCTTCATCCCCAAGGCCGAGTAACTTCGGCTCAACTGCTCACGCAGACGCGCAATCCATTCGGGTACGGTCTTGATGCCCTCATCATTGATCCATCTCAGTTCGATGGACGATGTCTGTCCCGGAATGTAAGTCCGCAGCCGGTCCGTAGTATCCTCACAATGATAATATCTCTCATGATGCAGGTTCACATAGTCGAGCGCCGCCTTCAGGTTCGGCAACGCCCTGTCAGACTGTCCCGCAAAATTATAATAGGTCGCAATGGTCCGGTAAGTGCCCGAAATCTGGTACCAGTCACCATAATCCTTGAACAGTCTCAATGCATGGCGGGCAAAATTCAAGGGCAGGCTGTCCAGGGGAAGGCCTTCCGGATTCACCATCCGCAACAGTCCCGGCCTCTCCCGTTCCAGCAGCACACGGTTGCTCCTGAAATTGAGCAGCTCCGCCATGGCCTGAAGGGAATTGGCCTCGAAATAGACATATCCCCCCTTGGCACTCTCCTGCAAACATTCCACCAGGTACGAGAACTCACCCTTCACCACTTCCTCGCGGGTGGACGCCTCATACATGCCGCCCGAGCCACGCATATACATATAGTAAAGCCACTGCCCCCTGTCGCCGCGCAACATGACCGGAGAAATGGAGTCAATGGAGGCCAAAGACTCCCGGTCCTGCTCCAGATAATAATAGTAGACGCCCGACACGATATAGAATTCCGAAAGGGCATAATTCAGCCTTTTCCGCAAACGAGGGTCACGAAGATAGCCACGGTCCTCCTGAAGCCGCCTCATACGCCTCAAGGCACTGTTCCGGTAATCATAGAACTCCTTGTTCATCGATGTACGCTGGCAAATCTTCATCAGTCCCACATCGGCGACAAGACGCTCTATCTCGTTCCTGCCCGTTTCGGAAGCCTGCCGATAGAGTCCGGCGGAACGCTCGAAATCCATCTTCATGAAAGCGCAGAAAGCCAGACCGTTCAAGGCCTCCGCACGCCGGTAGGCACTTCTGTCCGCCACAAGCAACGCGCTTTCAGCCAGACGTTCCGCCTCCGCCAGGTTCTTG
Source organism: Candidatus Phocaeicola excrementigallinarum (assembly GCA_019120125.1). Classification (GTDB taxonomy): domain Bacteria; phylum Bacteroidota; class Bacteroidia; order Bacteroidales; family Bacteroidaceae; genus Phocaeicola; species Phocaeicola excrementigallinarum. The sequence continues at coordinate 17,265 of DWVR01000057.1, forward strand.
TAACGCATCTCATACGAAAGGCTGTTGAGCGAATCGGCCTGCCTGTCCGCCTCGGCCAGACGTGCCGGGCGCACACAGCCGCACATGGCCAGCAAACCGAGCCATAGCGCAAGAACCAATCCTCCATCCAGTCTGAGTATAGCTTTCATTATCAATCAAGTATCAAAACATTAAGAATACTTGCGGGCAAAACCCGGAATAAACTGCCACAAATGTAGAAAGAATCTTTGAGAATGAACAACAAAGGACAAGGAATCAACGGGAAACTTCTTAAAGTACAATAAAAATGCCATACACTCCATGTCCTTTTTACCGTAATCTCACAGAATTACCTTACTTTTGCAGGCGAAAAAGAATCATTGTGGAATTTTAATCATTTTATCAACGGCACATGGAGTTTTTACAACTTATCATCGATTTCATCCTGCACATAGACCATCACATGGTCCAACTGGTACAAGACTATCATCTGTGGACATACGCCATTCTGTTTGTCATCATTTTCTGTGAAACCGGCCTTGTGGTAACCCCGTTCCTGCCGGGCGACTCACTGCTCTTCGTGGCCGGAGCCATCACGGCCCTGCCGGAAATGCCACTCGAGATAGGCTATCTGGTAGTGGTGGTGTTCACCGCCGCCGTGCTCGGCGACTCATGCAACTATATGATCGGGCATTTCTTCGGGAAAAAGCTGTTCAGCAATCCCGATTCCAGGATATTCAAGCAAAGCTATCTCGACAAGACCCATGACTTTTTCCGCAAATACGGCGGCAAGACCATCATTCTGGCCCGGTTTGTCCCCATCGTACGCACATTCGCGCCTTTTGTGGCCGGTATGGGAAAGATGAACTATTACTATTTCATGATCTACAACCTCACCGGCGCGGCCTTATGGGTGGGGATATTCTGCTTTGCCGGCTATTTCTTCGGTGACCTGCCGTTTGTACAGCAGAACCTGAAGCTCTTGCTGCTGGCCATCATCGTCATTTCCGTGCTTCCGGCAGTCATCGAGGTGATCCGCGCCAGACTGAAAAAAGCGTAGGGCACGACACGGCCTGAGAGACAGGAACTTCCAGGTCGAATCACACACTCCTGAAAACATCAAGGCGTTTTACCTGAAACGCCGAAGTGTTTTTTAAAAACGTCAAGGCGTTTTGACCAAAACGTCTTGACGTTTTTTCCAGGGTCAACAGACAGTGTGTAAACCACGTTTTCTTTCAAGGTTTATCCACGGATTTTATTATTTTTGCCAAAAGAAACCATTCAACAGAACCGTATGAACAACTTTGTCTTTTATAGTCCTACCGAATTCGTTTTCGGAAAGGACACGGAATCGAGAGTGGCTGAGATGACAGCCAAATACCATGGGACGAAAGTACTGATAGTCTATGGCGGCGGTTCAGTCGTACGCAGCGGCCTGCTTGACAGAATCAGGAAGACTCTTGACGAGGCACATATCAGCCATATTGAACTGGGCGGAATACAGCCTAACCCTACAGACCTGAAAGTCTATGAGGGAATCGAACTGGGACGACGCGAAAAAGTGGACTTCCTGTTGCCCGTCGGCGGCGGATCGGTCATTGACACCGCAAAAGCCATTGCCTGCGGCATCCCGTACGAAGGTGACTTCTGGGACTTTTTCATTGGAAAGGCGGTTCCGCGACAAGCCTTGCGCCTGGGGGTGGTGCTCACCATTCCGGCGGCCGGCAGTGAAGGTTCCGGCAACTCGGTCATCACGAAGACAGACGGGCTGAAGAAATTGAGCCTGCGCACACCGGAAGTGCTACGGCCCGCCTTCGCCATCATGAATCCGGAGCTGACTTTCACCCTCCCGCCCTGGCAGACCGCCTGCGGCATCACCGACATGATGGCCCACATCATGGAACGCTATTTCACCAATACCGAAGAGACTGAAGTGACCGACCGCCTGTGTGAAGGTACACTGAAGGCAATCATCGAAGAAGCGCGCAAGGTGATGAAAGAGCCTCGTGACTACGGAGCACGTGCCAATATCATGTGGGCAGGAACCATCGCACACAACGGCATATGCGGCGTAGGCTGTGAAGAGGACTGGGCCTCGCATTTCATGGAACATGAGGTCAGTGCCGTATATGACGTGACTCACGGAGCGGGACTCGCCGTCATCTTCCCGGCATGGCTGACCTATATGGCCGGCCACCACGCAAGGAAAGCGGCACAGCTCGCCAACCGTGTCTGGAATGTACCCGAGTCGGACAACCTGAAAGCGATGGCACTGGAAGGAATCGAGAAAATGAAAGAGTTCCTGCACGAGATCGGCATGCCCGTCACTTTCAAGGAACTGGGAATCGAACATCCGGACATTGACCTGCTGGTAAGAAAACTGCATGAGAATAAGGGTGAGCTTGTAGGCAATTACGTCAGACTCGACCGACAGGCCACCCGGGAAATTTACGAGACAGCAAACCGATAAATCTGAAGATCATGGAATTCAATAATAGTCAGATACGCCGTCAGGACCGTCTGCTTGACGAGGAACGTGCGATGGAAATCATCAAGGAAGGGGAATATGGAGTACTGTCCATGCAGGCGGAGGACGGTGAAGGAGCCTACGGAATCCCCGTCAGCTATGTCTGGGACCGTGGCAACTCCATCTATATACACTGCGCGCCGGCAGGAAAGAAACTGCGCTGCATTGACGCATGCCATAAGGTGTCATTCTGCATCGTGGGAAAGACCAAGGTCATTCCCGACAAGTTCACCACAGCTTATGAAAGTGTCGTATTGGAATGTACCGCCCACCGCAGCCTGCACGAAGCGGAGCGGATGTCGGCCCTCTCGCTGCTTCTGAGCAAATATTGTCCCAACGACAAGATCCGGGGAATTGAGCAGGCCAACAGATCATTCGCAAGGACAGAAATCATCCGTCTGGACATCGGACGCATCAGTGCCAAATCCAAACACATGCCACAAGAATAAAAACGGACGTAAAAAAACAGAGGCATAGAGAAAATATTCTGTGAATTGACAGAATAAAGACCTGTGCCTCTGTCTATTACGTCCTTGACTTGTATTCAACGGATTCTATCGTAGGATCTCACCAGCATCTCATCCCTATTGATTCCTCTGATGGCCAACCAGTTGAGAATAATGGACACCAGCGGCAGACAGAGCGACCACGATGGCGCGAACCCACTATCATCCTGTCCGTCAGCGAAAATGATGAGACAGGCCGCCACCACATAATAGGCAACCAGCAGGAAAGTGCCGGTTATCGCCAGCCGGATCTGCAGCCTGCGCTTCTTATAAAGAAAGATTGCAGCCAGAGACAGGGCAGCAACCACCACGAGCAGAAAAAACAATACACAGGGCTTCAGGCTCAATGTCCCGTCAACCAGCGTATAGTGGAGGTTCGTCATCTCCCACACCCCGGCATCATTATAGAAATCACCGACCGGCAGTGCCATGGATACAACCATCAGCACAGCGACCAGAAACAAGTAGACAGTCTGTATTCTCTGTATCATACCGTTTTTACTGAAGTTTCTCCTTCTCCTTCGCCGGATTTCTGTAGTACACCTTACCTTCGATATACTCTTGGGTGGCAATCAGAGTCGGTTTCGGCAATTTCTCATAATAACGTGAGATCTCAATCTGTTCCCTGTTTTCAAACACTTCTTCCAGATTGTCGTTGTAGGAAGCGAATTCCTGCAATTTCTTGGAAAGATCGTTCTTCATTTCCGCCGCAATCTGATTGGCACGTTTGCCGATGACAGCCACAGTCTCGTAGATGTTGCCTGTATCTTCACAGAGTTCCATCAAGTCACGAGTCACCGTGGTGGTAGGAGCATTTGTCTTCTTGTAATCCATAATTCTTATTCAGTTAAAAATATATCGTTAATATGGTTTTATTCCGCATAAACGCTGTCTCCCTCATCTCCAGACACATACTTGCTGGCTTCTTCATGGATTCTCTCCACTTCCTTCATATACTTGCTTTGAGGGAATTCATTGATAAACGCATAATACTCATCAATGGTCTCACGCATACGTTCCTCCTTCTTTTCCAGAACACTCTCACGTGCCATGCCATAGCGCGCACGGAGAATCAGGATCATGAGCTCTTCCCGCATCTTGGTGTAAGGATAGTCGTTCAATACATTCTGGGCCGTAATGATGGCGGCCAGATAGTTGTTGCCCGTGCTGCTATAAGAAGCGTTGCCCGTATAAGATCCCAGGTCATAATACAGTCTGGCCGACATATATTCCTTTTCCACGAGCTTGTCCTGAAGCTCAAAGATCATGTCCTGCGCCTGCTGCTTCCGTATGCTTGCCGGGAAATACTCCATGAACATCTGAAGCTCATTGATCGCCTTATAAGTGCTCGACTGGTCAAGGCGAGGCTCGGGAGTATCAAGAAAAAGCGCCTTTCCACAGAAGAAACGTGCCAGTTCCGTATATGTTCCCCGTGGATAAGTGGTGTAATACGTATTGAAATATTGTGAGGAAGTCACATAATCCCCCTGATTGTAATAGGTCATCGCCAACATATAGAGTGACTCCTCACCGTTGACCGTACCTTTCAGAATAGGAATCAGCTCCTCAAGGATAACGGCTGCCCTGGTATTCTGACCTTGGGCAAAATAACTCTTCGCCGCCTCATACTTGTATTCGTAGTCCGTACTTTTCAGAATGGCATTATATTCACCGCATGAGCTCAACAGCCCGGCGGAAACCAGCGCCATCATCATATATTTCTTCATTTCAGTCCGCATAGTTGTGATAGTCGTGCAAAATTACTCTTTTCCGGCGAATAATACAACTTGCGGCCATTTTTTTAGATTATTTTTCTCCCGCCAGAAGCCCGGAAACGAAATTATACGTAATTTTACAACCATATCAACAAAACACGACACTATGGATTTTGAACTAGTCTCTGATTACAGGCCCACAGGCGACCAGCCGGAAGCCATCGCACAACTTACCGAAGGCGTCCTGAGCCATGTGCCGGCACAGACATTGCTGGGAGTGACCGGCTCCGGCAAGACATTCACCATCGCCAATGTCATCAGAAATGTCAACAAGCCGACTCTTGTACTGAGTCATAACAAGACACTTGCCGCACAGCTGTATGGCGAGTTCAAGAAGTTCTTCCCCCACAACGCGGTGGAATATTATGTCTCATACTACGACTATTACCAGCCGGAAGCATATATTCCCTCCACTGACACATACATCGAAAAAGATCTCGCCATCAATGACGAGATAGACAAGTTACGGCTGGCAGCCACCTCCGCCCTGCTTTCCGGACGGAAAGACGTGATTGTGGTATCATCCGTGTCATGTATCTACGGTATGGGGAATCCGGCCGACTTCTACAACAATGTCATCGGCATAAAGAAAGGAAAGATGCTTGACCGCAACGTATTTCTCAGGCAACTCGTGGACAGCCTTTATATGCGCAACGACATTGAACTGAACCGTGGAAACTTCCGGGTAAAAGGTGACACGGTGGACATTTTCCTGGCATACACGGACAATATCCTGCGCGTGATGTTCTGGGGAGACGAGATAGACGCGATAGAAGAAATCGATCCGGTATCCGGACACACCACAGCCTCCTTTGAGGAATATAATATCTATCCGGCCAACCTGTTCATGACCACCAAAGAAAGTACCCTACGGGCACTGCGTCAGATTGAGGACGACCTGACCGTCCAGGTAAGGCAGCTTGAAGAGATGGGGAAAGCCCTGGAAGCCAAACGACTGTATGAACGTGTTACCTACGACATGGAAATGCTGCGCGAGCTGGGACACTGCTCGGGCATCGAGAACTATTCACGCTATTTTGACGGACGCGCGCCCGGCACCCGTCCTTATTGCCTGCTCGACTTCTTTCCCAAAGATTACCTGATGGTTATCGACGAAAGCCACGTAAGCATTCCGCAGATCCGCGCCATGTACGGAGGCGACCGGGCACGGAAAACCAATCTGGTGGAATACGGATTCCGGCTGCCTGCCGCACTGGACAACCGTCCGCTGACATTCGATGAGTTTCACGACATGAGCAAACAGGTAATCTATGTAAGCGCCACGCCCGCCGATTATGAGCTCAAGGAAAGTGAAGGCGTTGTAGTGGAACAGGTGATCCGTCCGACAGGTCTGCTCGACCCGGTCATTGAGGTACGTCCCAGCCTCAACCAGATAGACGACCTGATGGAAGAGATAGAACAACGCGTAGAGAAGCAGGAACGCGTGCTCGTGACCACACTCACCAAACGGATGGCGGAAGAGCTCTGTGAATATCTGACCAACAACGGGGTGCGCTGCGCATATATCCACAGTGACGTGGAGACATTCGACCGGATCCAGATTATGGATGACCTGAGACAAGGGGTCTACGACGTACTGATAGGTGTGAACCTGCTCCGTGAAGGACTTGACTTGCCGGAAGTGTCACTGGTGGCCATACTCGATGCGGACAAGGAAGGTTTCTTACGCTCACACCGCTCACTGACCCAGACCGCCGGACGTGCCGCGCGCAATGTGAACGGTAAAGTCATTATGTATGCCGACCACATAACGGACAGCATGCGACAAACGATTGACGAGACAAACAGGCGGCGTGAGAAACAGCTGGCGTATAATGAAGCTCACGGCATCACTCCCAAACAGATTATACGCTCGCGCGACAATGCGCTGCTGGAAATCAACGGAAGACAAACCGGACAAGGAAACAGCCCGAAACAACCGAAAGCATATACAGACACGCCTGCCCTCTATGCCGCAGCCGATCCGATAGTGGAATACATGTCAAAAGAGCAGCTTGAGAAGAGCATCAGCCGCACACGCAAACTGATGCAGGAAGCTGCCAGAAAACTTGACTTCATCGAAGCGGCGCAATACCGTGACGAACTGCTCCGTCTGGAGGATATGCTGAAGCAGAAATAAAAACAAGAAGCCGCCCCTACTCCCTTGCAGGAGAGATGAGGCGGCTTCCTTATCAAAAGGACCTGCCGGTCATTATTTCGATTCTTCCAACTTGATGCCTTTGTTGTTGAGTGTCATCGCCATCAGACGCACATAACTTGAATACTGTTTCGCGTCCAAAGTCTGCTTCATCAGCTTCAGGTTGGCATACACAGCGTTACGCACTTTCTGGTTCTTGTTTGATTTCGAGCGGTTGGCGACAGCCATCTCTTCCTTGAAGAAATCACAGATGTCAGCCACCTTCTCATGCTGCACGCTGTTAAGATTCAGATACTTCGTCAGTTTCGCCTTATTGATTGTACCGTCCCAACCGGCGGATGTGCTGTTATCCTTTACGTCTTCAGCAAATACTGAAACAGAAAACGCCAAAGCGGCTACCAATGTCATACCTAATTTTTTCATAATACCTAAAATTTACTTGTCCTAAAAACTTTTTACCTAAAAAACAATCTTAAATAGTCTAGCCCGGGCTTTATCTTTTTACCGATGCAAATATAGGGATATGTTCTACAACACAAAAACATCCCCCTGAAAAAATTCCGTTCCACATATCATTTATTGATATAAATCAAAGAATCGGTATCAAAATGAATGATTGCTTAACGGTTTTGTAATATTTGCAACAAATATTAAAGCATATCCGCTCTTAATGCAAGACAACAACACCGGGAAAGTTCATGAACGGGCAACCGCCGTAACAAAATAAACCGTATTTTTGCCGAGACAAAAAACGGAAACAGTTTTCTTATAATATTTAAGGTATCATGAAAGTAAAAGAAATCCCCGTACTGCTGTTGACCGGCTATCTGGGAAGCGGCAAGACAACATTGGTCAACCATATCCTTGCCAACAAGAAAGGCATCAGGTTTGCGGTCATCGTAAACGACATCGGTGAAGTGAACATAGACGCGGACTTAATCCAGAAAGGCGGCATTGTAGGTAAAAAGGACGAGAGCCTGGTGGCCCTGCAGAATGGATGCATCTGCTGCACGCTCCGGACCGACCTTATCGAGCAGGTTTTTGAACTGATGAAGATGAACCGCTTCGACTACATCGTCATTGAGGCAAGCGGTATCTGTGAACCGGAACCTATCGCGCAGACCATCTGTTCCATTCCCCGGCTGGGGGGCGCCTATTCCAAATACGGAATCTGTCGGTTAGACTGCATCGTGACAGTGGTCGATGCCTTACGCATGCAGAGTGAGTTTGCATGCGGAAACGATCTGACCCGCAAGCATATCGATGAAGAAGACATCGAGAACCTGATTATCCAGCAGATAGAGTTCTGTAATATCATCCTGCTCAACAAAGCGTCGGAAGTAAGTCCTGAAGAACTGGCACGCATCAGGCAGATTATCCAAACACTGCAACCGGCCGCTGAAATCATTGAATGCGACTATGCAAGTGTCGATCTTAACCGGATCATTGACACAAGACTGTTCAACTTCGAACACGTGGCCACTTCCGCCGGATGGATCCGTGAAATCGAACGCCAGGCCACCGACGAAGAGGAAAGAGAGGCGAAGGGGGCGGGCCACCACCATACGCATGAAAATCATGAACATGAGCATACGCACGAAGAAGAGCACGGGCATCACCACCATCATCATCCGGAAGGCGGAGAAGTGGAAGAATACGGTATCGGCACGTTTGTCTATTACCGTCGTCCGGCATTCGACATCCATAAGTTCGACCACTTTATCGCCACAAAATGGCCACGCAACATCATCCGCACCAAAGGAGTCTGCTATTTCAAGCACAACCCGGACATGTCGTTTCTCTTTGAACAGGCCGGCATGCAAAAACAGATCCGTGAGGCGGGACTCTGGTACGCGACCGCACCCGAAGAGGATCTCGTCAAACTCATGCAGCAGGAACCGGGACTGATGCGCGACTGGGATGAGAAGTACGGCGACCGCATGATCAAGCTGGTGTTCATCGGGCAGCATCTTGACAAAGAACAGCTGACACGAGACCTTGACGCCTGCCTGGAATAAAAAAACTCATTGAAAAGACAAGGACCAAACCATGTTTTTTGTATTTTTGCTGCATAAAAATGTTGTTTTATGAAGCGAACGATCTTATCTTGGGCCAGCATTCTGCTGGGATGCACCATGCTGGCTGTTGGATTTGTCTTTTTCATCAATCCCTACAACATAGTGCCGGGAGGAGTCTACGGAGCCAGCATTGTGCTCCACAACCTGTTTCCCGGCATTCAGGTAGGTACATTCGGCTATATGTTCGACATTCCGTTGTTCATTCTCTCGGTAATCCTGCTAGGATCCAAATTGGGCGGACGGACGATTGCAGCCGCGCTGACCACTCCGTTGCTTATGAACCTGATTTCCCGACTGGCCTATCCCGATGAGGAAGCATTGAGAAGCCTCGACCCGTCGCTGTTGCTAGGCGGAAGCCTTGACCTGTCAGACCATCTCATGCTGACCTGTATCATGGGCTCGGTTCTCATCGGCATCGGCACAGGCATTGTGGTACGCAACCAAGGCACCACCGGCGGCAGCGATATCGTAGGAATGTTGCTTCAGAAATACTGTCACATACGTTTCTCGAACGCCATCCTGCTGGTCGACGGTGCCGTGGTATGCTTCGGACTGGTTGTCATCGGATTCGGCATCGGAAATGCAGAGGATGTGATCCGACCGTCATGGCACCTGTCGTTCTATTCATTGATAGCCATCTTCATCATCTCACGAGTCATCGCCTACGTCATCAACGGTTCGAAGAACGACAAACTGATATTTGTCATCAGTGACAGCAAAATGACCGGACTCCATGAATACATTCTGAAGGACCTTGACCGCACCGCCACCTACATCAAAAGCAGCGGACTCTACTCCGGGGCTGACAAGGAAATGCTTCTCTTGGTGGTAAGCTATAAGGAAGTGGCAGGCATAAAACTCAAGATAAAGCAGGTGGATCCACGTGCATTCGTCATCGTGACAGACGCATACGACACTTTCGGAGAAGGCTGGAAGCAGCTTCCATCGCCCAATGACATCACACCGGAATAACCGGACAAATGTAAACCACAAAAAGCAAGCAAATGAAAGATATAATCGATTTTCTGGACCGACTGGAAAAGAACAACAACAGAGAATGGTTTCACGCACACAAAAATGAATACCTTGCCGCACAAGAGCGGTTTAACACCTTCGCGGAAAAACTGCTGGCCGGAATTGCCGGTTTTGACCAGACAACAAGCGGACTTAGCGTAAAAGAGTGCACCTACCGCATCTATCGCGACACACGGTTCTCGCCCGACAAGCGGCCTTACAAATGCCATTTCGGCGTATTTGTCTGCCCACACGGAAAAAAGTCCGGTTACTCAGGCTATTATTTCCAGATAGGACCGCAGGAGTCGGGTTATCCAAGCGGAAACATGCTCGCATCGGGCAACTATCAGTTCGACCCAAAAGTGCTGCGCATATTGCGTGACGACATCAGCAACGATGACGAAGAATTCCGACAAACATTGAAAAAGGCACCTCTTTTCAGCCTCGATGATTCTGACATGCTGAAAAGAGTGCCCAACGGATACCCCAAAGACGCACCCTACGCTTCATATCTGAAATACCGCACCTACTGTCTGATTTACGAACCCGGCAGACAATTCATGCTTGATGACAATCTGCTGGAACGGACGCTGGAGGCATTCCGTTCCACCAAGTCTTTCATTGACTATGTGAATCGGGCGGTCGATTATGTCAATGAAGCGGAACCTCAACCGTAGGTTCCTCAAAAGCCGGCATCGGCAAATGCATGCCTGCCATAGTCAGCCCGTTTTTCACCGCATAATCCAATATCAGCCGACGGGTGGCTATGGCCGCTTTTTTGTCCATATCATACGAGGCACATATATCCGGATTGACCAGCTGCAAGGCCGCTCCATGCATCAGGTCGCCGACAACCAGCAATTTGCCGGCCTGATAAACCGTATGACCGGGAGTATGACCGGCAGCCTGCACAGTCATTACATTACCCGGCAATACATCACCGAACTCAAACAAGTGCAGACAATCCTTATAGGCCTCCACCGTTTTCACCACCTGCGCCTTCTTTTCATCATCCATCTTCATCCAAGCATCGTATTCCGCTTTTGAGGCATAGACTTGCGCTTTCGGAAACACCACTGTGTCCCCTTTCATCATGCCGCCGATATGATCACCATGGAAATGGGTAAGATAAATATACTCCACATCCTCAGGCGAGACGCCAAGAGCTTTCATCCCCGTCAGCAGCTTACTGTCTGGGGTCCCCATACCGGCATCAAACAGGATGTACTTGCCCCCGGTCTCTACAAGGAATACACTGACAGTTGAAGGAATACCATCGTTCAGCCCCAACGAGTCAGCCAACTGAGCCGCATTTCCGTCAAACAAACTGACAGGCATCAGTTTGTCCTGACTATTATCCCGGATCCAGGACACCTTCACACTGTCCAGCTGAATGGTCTTTACACCCATATAGACCGTAGAAGTAATGGTATCAGAATCATCGGCAGAGGAATTACTGCCAGAGCCGCCACAGGCCGAGACCAGTGTCATAACTGACCCGACCAACAAAATCATTGATCTTTTTATTTTCATCTGCACTGTAATTATAATCCACACAAATATACAGTTTAATACGCAGGTAAACAAGGGTCATGACACGCATTTAAAAACAGTTTCCACCAAACTGGCATTTATAGTGTCAGTCTGACATGCGCACAAGAGGCCATATTCAGCCAATAAAGTTTTCATAAGTTTAAAACTGATGGACATTTGTTTAAAAACAAGGGACAATCGTAAAAATCAGACAACATAATATGTCAATCTGTCAAACGGGTACGGATTTTGTACATTAACAAGTGGATTCTGGAAGTGAAAGACAAAGGAATCCAGAAACAATATGTAAAACAACAATTAAAAATAGGAGATTACAACTATGATGCCGACTAGAAGAAACTACAATCAGAATTGGTTACCGAGTATCTTTAATGATTTCTTTGATAACGATTGGATGGAAAGAACGAACGCTACAGCTCCCGCAATCAATGTCATCGAAAGTGACAAAGACTACAAAGTGGAAGTTGCCGCTCCTGGGATGACAAAAGACGATTTCAATATCCATTTGAGCGAAGACAATGAACTGGTCATCTCTATGGAAAAGAAGAACGAGACTAAAGAAGAGGACAAAGAAAACAAGAAATATCTGCGTCGTGAGTTCTCATACACAAAATTCGAGCAGAGACTGGTTCTTCCGGACGATGTAGAGAAAGACAGGATCAATGCAAATGTCGCTGACGGCGTGTTGACTATTGAACTCCCGAAACGTACCCCTGAAGAAAAGGCTAAAATCAATCGTGTGATTGAGATCCATTAACCGGATTTCTTCAAGACAAGCGAAGAGAGCGTTTCGTAAACGCTAGAATACAGAGACACGAAGGTACAGAGTTATATGAGGTGATTATCTGAAATATATTCTCTGTGCCTTTGTGTCTCTGTATTTTTTGCGGCACACCTTTTCCCACGGATTCAAGAAGGATATTCAGTAAATGTCCCTAAAGGAAAATGTACCGTTTAACTCATTCGGCTAAGCCACAGTTAAACCGCCCCATTCGAGCAACAAAAAAAGGAGCTACATTTTATCGTAACCCCTTGATTATCATTTGTCGGGGTAGCGGGATTCGAACCCACGACCCCCTGCTCCCAAAGCAGGTGCGCTAACCGGACTGCGCTACACCCCGGACAAATATAAATCTACTGAAACTTTCAGATTCTCCGTCGGGGTAGCGGGATTCGAACCCACGACCCCCTGCTCCCAAAGCAGGTGCGCTAACCGGACTGCGCTACACCCCGTAAGAACCTTTTCCGAAAGCGTTGCAAAGATACCTTATTCTTCCGGAATATGCAAATTTTATCGGCTTTTATTCTTTTCCCATACACAAAAGGAAACATAAAAAAGGGGACATTTCAGAGCCTTTCCTCCAAAGTGTCCCCTTTTCCTTATATTCAGAAGCTGAAAATCAAGCCATTGAGCCCCCCACAATATCCAACAGCTCGTTGGTAATCGCCTGCTGGCGGCTCTTGTTATAGATCAAGGTCAGTTCCTGCAACAAATCGTTCGCGTTATCGGTAGCAATCTGCATAGCCATCGTACGGGCTGCATGCTCAGCCGCATTTGTATCAAGCAACACGGTATAAAGTTTCATGCATAACACTTTAGGAAGCAATTCTTCCATTATCCTCTCCGGCGACGGTTCAATAATGTAGTCCGCATTCATCAACAGAATGTCTGAACCATCCGCCTTCGCATCCTCCGCCTTGCCCGACAGGTCAATCGGCAGATAAGTCTCATGCGTCAACACCTGTGTAGAAGTTGACTTGAAATGGTTATACAGGAATTCCACACGCTGGATCTCCCCACTTAGGAAACGTTCCATAAGTTCCTCGGCCAAATCAGCCGCCTCCTTATAGTTCGGTTTCCCGCTCATGTGCTGATAATCGCCCATCGGCTTGAAGCCCTTCATTTTCTTCACGGCATCAGCCACTTTACGACCCACCGGATAGATCAGCAGGTTCTCGCGCCCCACTTTCTCCGCATATTTCTCAATCAACTCATTCAGATGGCGGATTACATTCGCATTAAAACCGCCACACAAGCTACTGTTCGAAGCAAACACCACAATGGCAATCTTCTTCACATCATGATTCACGATGAAAGGCGACTCCACTGTAAGCCCCGCACCCAAAAAGTTGGTGAGCATGCGGTGTAGTCTGCGTTCATAAGGAAGCATGCTTTCGATAGCGCCTTGTGCCTTATGCAGCTTCGCCGAAGCCACCATCTTCATCGCTGAAGTGATTTTCAGCGTACTTTGGATGGAGTTGATTCTTCCTTTTACTTCTTTCAGTGATGCCATGACGCTTATTCTTTAACTTTGAACTGTCCGGCTGTGTCTGCCGCTACTTTTTCGATAATCGCTGTAACTTCATCATTGATTTTACCACTACCCAATACATCCAACACATCAGCCTGATGGTTGGCACGCATTGTGGTAAGGAAAGCGTCCTGGAACGCACGCACCTTATCCAAAGGCACCTCATGCATCAGTCCGCGAGTTCCGCAATACAGGATGGCCACCTGCTCACCCACAGGCATCGGCGAATATTGAGGCTGGATCAGCAGCTGGTTGTTCTTACGTCCACGGTCGATTGTCATGGCCGTCACAGGATCCATATCGCTGCTGAACTTGGCGAACGACTCCAATTCACGGTATTGAGCCTGGTCAATCTTTAATGTACCAGCCACTTTCTTCATACTCTTCACCTGCGCGCTACCGCCGACACGGGATACCGAGATACCCACGTTGATGGCCGGGCGGAATCCTTGGTTGAACAAGTCCGTCTCCAAGAATATCTGACCATCAGTAATTGAAATCACATTGGTCGGGATATAAGCGGATACGTCGCCTGCCTGCGTCTCAATAATCGGCAGTGCAGTGAGTGAGCCGCCGGCCTTTACCCTACCTTTCAGACTGGCAGGAAGGTCATTCATCTGCTCGGCCACTTCCTGCTGGGAAATGATCTTTGCGGCACGTTCCAGCAAACGGGAATGCAAGTAGAAGATATCACCCGGATACGCCTCACGTCCTGACGGACGGCGCAGAATCAGAGATACCTCACGATATGCAACAGCCTGCTTCGACAAGTCATCGTAAACAACCAACGCATGGCGGCCCGTGTCACGGAAATACTCACCGATGGCAGCACCCGCAAACGGAGCGAAATACTGCAAGGCCGCAGGATCGGAAGCCGTAGCCGCAACCACGACCGTATAGTCCATCGCCCCCTTCTCACGCAAGGCATTTACCAAGCTGGCCACCGTAGAACCTTTCTGACCTACAGCCACATAAATACAGTAAACCGGATCTCCGGCCTCATAGTTATGGCGCTGGTTGATGATGGTATCGATAGCAATGGCCGTCTTACCGGTCTGACGGTCACCGATGATAAGCTCACGTTGTCCACGACCGATAGGAATCATCGCGTCGATAGCCTTCAGACCGGTCTGAAGCGGTTCCGTTACCGGCTGACGGAAAATAACTCCCGGCGCCTTACGTTCCAACGGCATCTCGCACGTTTCGCCACCAATCTCGCCACGTCCGTCCAAAGGCACGCCCAACGGGTCAATGACACGTCCCAACATACCCTCACCCACATTGATGGAAGCGATACGGTTAGTGCGTTTCACAATCATGCCTTCCTTGATCTGGTCGGTCGGTCCCAGAAGCACAGCTCCCACATTGTCCTCCTCCAGATTCATCACGACTCCCATGACACCGTTTTCAAACTGCAGCAGCTCGTTGGCTTCCGCATTACGCAGGCCGTAAATACGGGCCACACCATCGCTCACCTGCAGCACGGTACCCACTTCGTCGAATTTCAATGACGTGTTGATTCCCTCCAGCTGCTGGAGCAACACATCTGAAACTTCACTGGGTTTTATGTTATTGTTTTCTGGCATACTTCTTTAATTGAAAATTCAGGATTGAGAATTGGAAACCGGAAACACATATCCACACCTCCAACATCCAATTCCAAGCCCATTAAACTATTCTTCTGTTTTTCGCAATAAACTGCTGTTCCACACGTTTCAACTGGTTAGCCACGCTTGCATCCAGACGGTAACCTGCAAGCTCGATGGTATAACCTCCTATCAAATTCGGATCCACCTTTGTCACCAGCTGAATACGAGCTCCATTCATTTTTTTCGACATCGTCTTGCTCAGATAATCCGCGAGCTTAGGCGATGGGACAGCAGTCGTCAGTTCGCCGATGAGAATGTTTTTGTCCTCCCGATACAGATCGATATACGACCAGGTCATGAACTGCAAGAATTTTTCTCTTTTCTCGCCCAATACCAGAGTGAAGAAACGCATCAGCTCCTTGCTCACGCCATCCCCGCCTGCCGCTTTCTGCAGCAGCTTCAGTTTTGTCTGCGCGTCCAATACAGGGTTCTCCACCGCATGACGCAGGTCGGCAATCCCGACAAAGTTATGGGCAAGTGCCTTCACCTCCTCATATACCTTATCTTCTTTCTTTGCCAGTTTGACATAAGCCAACAAAGCTTTCGCATAACGTCTGGAAACAACTCCCGTATTCATAACCTATTATTTTTTAGAGGATTCAAGCATCTCATCCAACATACGGTCGATCAAAGCATTCTGCTCTTTCGCGTCGGCCAACTTGCTCCGCATGATTTTTTCCGCGATGCCGACCGAAAGCACGGCCACCTGACGGCGAATGTCGCGGATTGCGCTTTCCTTTTCGGTTTCAATCTGCTTCTTCACCTCAGCCATGAGCCGCTGCCCTTCAACCACCGCACGGTCCTGAGCGTCTTTCACGATACGGTCGCGCGTCACGGCGGCCTCGCTCAGAATGCGGTTCTGTTCTTCACGGGCTTGAGCCAGAATCTTTTCGCCCTCCAGCTTCACATTGGCCAACTGTTCATTTGCCTCACGCGCAGCCTTCAGCGAATTGTCGATATATGCTTTCCGGCCCTCTACTGCCTTGATGATTACGGGGAAGCCATATTTCGCCAACAGAACGAACACGACTCCGAACGTAATGACCATCCAAAACAGTAGCCCCGGATCCGGAGTTAATAATCCCATAATTTATCTTTTTTACAAGAACAAAGTCAACAAACAAACCACGATAGCGATCAGAGCCACACCTTCAACCAAAGCAGCGGCGATAATCATATTCATACGCAGATCGCCCGATGCTTCCGGCTGACGTGCCATGGCCTCCATGGCAGAACCACCGATTTTACCGATACCGATACCTGCACCCAATACTGCGATACCCGCGCCGATAGCAGCGCCCAATTTACTAATGCCAACACCTGCAGCAGCCTGCAATAAAACTGATAATAACATAATTCTTAAAATTTAATTGGTTATACTTTTTATTTATTTCTTATTTCTCATTGTGTTCTTTCACCCTTGACAGACCGATAAACACAGCCGAAAGCATCGTGAACACATACGCTTGGATGAATGCCACCAACAGTTCAAGAGCATTCATGAAAATACCGAACGCTACTGCGACCACCGTCATCGACCCATTGATTACCGCTCCTGCCTTTACCGTGATGAATATGATTGCTATCAGACTCAACAAGGCGGCATGACCGGCCATCATATTGGCGAAAAGTCGGATCATCAGGGCAAACGGTTTTGTGAATATACCGAAGAATTCAATCAACGGCATCATAGGAATCGGGACTTTCAACCATGTCGGCACTTCCGGCCAGAAAATCTCTTTCCAGTATGCCTTCGTACCGAAAATGTTGGTAAAAAGGAACGTACACAAGGCCAACACCATTGTTATGGCAATATTACCGGTCACGGTCGCACCACCCGGAAATACCGGAATCAATCCCATCAGGTTGTTCACCAGTACAAAAAAGAAAGCGGTCAGCAGGTAAGGCGCATAGCGTTTGTAATCCTCACCTATACAACCTTTGATCACATCCTCATAAATGGACATTACCGTGGCCTCAACCATTCCTACGCCACCTTTCGGAGCACCTTGCTCCAACGGATGTTTCTTGTACCAACGTGCGCAACCTAGCATGATCACCACCAGCAGAGCACTGTTGATGAAGAGCCCCAGCACATTCTTGGTAATGGAAATGTCAAGAGGACGCACCTCCTCACCGGCAGCATTCCGTTCCACTATCTTACCGTCATTGGCACCGCCTTCCGCGATATACAGGCCCTCGTATTCCTCACCACCTTCAAGATGAGAGGAAGAGAACACGTGCCAACCTGTACTGCTCTTCACGATAACCGGAAGCGGAATGGTCAGATGCACATCGCCGAATGTAGCGATATGCCAATCGTACGCATCGCCGATGTGTCCGAATATCAGCTCGTTCACATCCACTTCTCCTTCACCGCCGGTTTCCGCCTTCAGCGTCATGGAAGGGATTGCCAGCAACAGCAGCAGTGTTATTACTATGTACCGTATTTTTTTCATTGTTAACTTGTTTACTTAGTTTCAGTCTCGCCTCAAAACGAAGGAAGAAACGGGTTTCAAAAAACAGGAACGCAAAATAGAAAAAGACGAATGTCGCCACAAAGGACACCACATCCTTTCCTATCACGAAACCGTAGAATATCAGTATAAGGGCACTCAGGATGAACTTCACCACCTTACATACCAGATAAGTCATCGCTATTTTATCCGCCCCCAGCATATAGCTGAAAGCAAACATGTAGATGTAAAGGAACCCGAAAAGATAGAAGAACACAGGAATCAACGGGAACCAAGCGAAATACCATTGTGGGATGAACACGTGGAAAACCAATAATGTCAACCCCGTCAGCACCACGCCAAATACCGTAAGCTCCTTAATGAATTTCCTCTTGACTGTATCCAACAACATCTCCTCAAGCGTTATCGGTCCGTCTGCCCAACAACCTCTCTTTTCAGAGTTCGGCACAGACTGACACCTGATTGTCTCTGACTTCTACAAATCCGCCCTTGACTGCCACGGACCGAGATTCTTTTCCTGCCACATACCTCACTTCCCCGACCGCCAAAGACGAAATCAGCGGAGCATGGTTCACCAATACCTGGAATTCCCCCATTTCGCCGGGCAATTCCACCATATCCACTTTTCCGTCAAAAACCGTACGTTCAGGTGAAGCGATAACCAGATGAAGTTCTTTCATTACGTTCTAGCCTTTAATTAAACTTATCCTTTTGCTGCGGCAAGCAGTTTCTCACCTTTCTTGATCGCGTCCTCAATCGTACCGACATTCAAGAACGCCTGTTCCGGCAGATAATCCACCTCTCCATCCAGGATCATCTTGAATCCCTTGATTGTATCTTCGATAGACACCATCACACCCGGAACACCTGTGAACTGTTCTGCCACGGCAAACGGCTGGGACAAGAAACGCTGGACACGACGGGCTCGGTTAACTGTCAGGCGGTCCTCGTCAGACAATTCATCCATACCCAAAATGGAGATGATATCCTGAAGCTCCTTATTACGCTGAAGGATCTGTTTCACGCGCTGGGCGGTATCATAGTGTTCTTTACCGACAACAAGCGGATCCAGAATACGTGAAGTGGAATCCAACGGGTCAACAGCGGGATAGATACCCAATTCGGCAATTTTACGGCTCAATACCGTAGTAGCGTCCAAGTGCGTGAAAGTAGTGGCGGGAGCCGGGTCGGTCAAGTCATCGGCCGGCACATACACAGCCTGCACGGAAGTGATGGAACCGTTCTTGGTAGAAGTGATACGTTCCTGCATCTGTCCCATTTCAGTAGCCAATGTCGGCTGATAACCTACGGCTGAAGGCATACGCCCCAACAACGCCGAGACCTCAGAACCTGCCTGAGTGAAACGGAAGATATTATCAATGAAGAACAGGATATCACGCGGACTATTGTCATTCGTTTCACGATCACGGAATGACTCCGCAAGAGTCAGACCAGAAAGGGCCACGGACTGACGTGCGCCAGGAGGCTCATTCATCTGTCCGAACACCATGGATACCTGGGATTTCTCCACTTCATCATAATCCACCTTTGACAAATCCCATTTACCTTCCTCCATGCCCTTGAGGAACTCGTCACCATAACGGATTACACCGGACTCGATCATCTCCCTCAACAGGTCATTACCTTCACGGGTACGCTCACCCACTCCGGCAAACACCGAGAATCCGTTGTGCTTCTTCGCGATGTTGTTGATCAACTCTTTGATGAGCACGGTTTTTCCCACACCGGCACCACCAAACAAACCGATTTTACCTCCTTTCAGATACGGTTCCAGAAGGTCAATCACTTTGATACCCGTAAACAAGACTTCCTGCGATGTGGCGAGGTCCTCAAACTTAGGCGGCTCCCGGTGGATGGGGAATCCTTCCTTTTTGTCCAGTTCCCTCATACCATCAATCACGTCACCGACCACGTTCATCACACGTCCTTTGATCTGGTTCCCTACCGGCATGGAAATCGGGTGACCGGCAGGAACGACTTCCATTCCACGTTTCAATCCGTCCGTACTGTCCATGGCTACACAGCGTACAGTGTCCTCACCTATATGCTGCTGCACTTCAATCACCAACGTACGGCCATCGTTGCGGGCGACAGTCAGCGCATCGTGGATCTTCGGCAAGGACTCCTCCACATTCTGTCCTCCCTCCAATTTGAAGTACACATCGACCACCGGACCGATTACCTGCGAAATGTGTCCAACGATTTTTGACATAAGCTATTGTTTATAAATTAAAAATTATCAGGATTAACTTTCGCCGGTGTCCTGGTATGTTCCGGACTCGCATCCGGCGGAAGTCCACGCCTTTCTTTTTGTTACACGCAAATTTATGTAATTATCCCGAAAACTTGTCATCAGATGTAACATTTTTTATTCTCAAAACGTGTTCCTAAGCATATTTTTCACCATATCGCCCAATATGATTTACACTTATTTACAATGAACGCCATAACATAAACATTTATTCACAGACAGCATTGTCTTTCCCTCGCCTGGGAATACGCTCAAGACACATTTCCTCCCTTAATTTTCCCGGATATCACCCCTCCAACAAAGTTGCCACAATCTTTCTGCTTCCACCATGATTCCGGAACTCACAAAGATAAATTCCTTGCCACATGCCCATATTCAAACGGCCTCCCGTAACCGGAATGGTCAGACTTGGACCCACCAGAACCGACTTGGCATGGGCGGGCATATCGTCCGCCCCTTCAAGCGTATGGTCATACCACGACTCACGTTCCTTTACCAGATTATTGAATATCTTTTCCATATCGCTCCGCACATCCGGGTCGCAATTCTCATTGATGGAAAGCGAGGCACTGGTATGCTTGATAAAAAGATTCAATAACCCCGTCTGAGGCAGTCGTCCACCCAGATGCAGAAGTATCTCATCGGTAATCAGATGAAAGCCCCTTGAACGGGCTCTCAATGCAAATTCTATCTGTCTCATAAACCCAAAAGATTTTTTAATTACGCCATAAGGACTCATTTTACAATTGAGTCGATTTTCCTTCGTATCGCAACAATGTTCAACACGGACACACCGGCAAACAATAGAATGCCAACTACTACCGACCACCACATACTGCCAACTTCCAGCTGAGGGAACATGCGCCCCAATACATCCAAGTAACCTTCACGGACGAGGGATACCATGAATAACCCCAATATCAGCACCACCGCGTTCAACACAATGGTTAGCGACTGATACGGAAGCGCTACTCTGACCGGGCTATAGCCTATAAGCAGCAAGTTCTCCAGCTTGTGTGTGTTTTTCTGCAACAGCAGGTAAACGCTCAACATAAGGATATAGAATGACAGAACACTGATAACCAGACCTACCATAAGCACAATACCCACAATCACCCTCAGAAACCAAGCGGTCTTTCCCGCATCCAGTTTGTCACCTTCTGCCTCATACCCTTTTTCCTCAAAATACTTTGCGATACGGTCATCGGCAGGATTGTTCACTTCCAGTATCAACCGGGACGGGCCAGCCTCTTTTGATTCCCCATAAATGGCATTCGCCCGATCCATGAAAGCCTCAGGCACCAATATCGTATTCAAGCGGTCGGAGAATCCTACAATCCGTCCCCTCATCTGTTTTGACTGTCCCTTTCCACTCATCCGGATGTCAAGCTTCATCATGCCCATCACCCCTTCCGAAAGTTGGGGAAGGCTTCTGCTTTGTGCAAAGCCAAAATTGTAAAGATTCAGATAGTTTCGCGGAAGAACGATAGGAATCTCCTCCTGTCCCGGAAGGAATGTCCAGTCCTTCAAGTCAATGTCCACATACCTATCAGGCACCGCCTCTAAAAACAAGGCGGTGGAAAGCCGCATGCCTTGCAGTCCCATTCCTGCGGATACTTTGAAGCGTGCTGCCGTAAACTCACCCACGCTCTTCGTGAAAGGCTGTTCCTCAAGTTCTCTCACCTCACTCTTACTGAACGCACTATTCCGTCCCATCACAGACCCGAGTGTGCTTACCTGCTTACTTACAATCACATAATCTTCCTTCATGAAACTGTCACCTTGAATGAATACAGGCAAAACATCCCTATAAAACTGAACACCCATCAGTATAATCACCATTCCACACAGATTGGCCAGCGCAAAACCAGCCAATTGCGGCACACTGATGTGCTGCCGTAATAATTTCCAAATCATAGTCCGTCCACTTTTCAAAGTCTCATCACTCGGTCATAATCCATAAGAAGATGCTTCCCTATGGATGTCACAATCACACCTGCTCCTTGACGTCCAGTTTCTTCAGCCAATATACGGCTCATTATCACGGCATTTCCGTCATCAAGATGGCTCACCGGCTCATCAAGCAGGATAAAATCAAAAGGCTGGCATAATGCCCTGACAAACGCCACCCGCTGTTGTTGGCCGAATGACATCCTGCCTACTTTCTCCTCCCGCTTGTCTGCTATACCAAGTTCCTCAAACCAACGGATTATCCGCTTCTTGTCACAAAATCCTGTAAGATTGTTCTTTATCTGTACATTCTCCCAAGCGGTCAGTTCCTCAAACAACCGAAGTTCCTGAAACAATATACTCAACGAACGTTTGCGGATCTCCACCCACTGACCTGCCGAAAGACTTCTGATATTCTCTCCGTCAAAGGAGATGATTCCCTGATAATCCTTTCGATATCCGTACACAAAACTGCACAATGACGATTTTCCTGTCCCTGATGCCGCCTCAATCAAACAGGTCTGTCCTTTGGAAAAAGCCACATGCTTATGCCAGACATCCGATACGACACCATCACATCCGGCAAACACCTCTGGCAAAGTCTGTTGCAATTCTATCGTCTTCACTTTACACATAAAAAATAAAGGGTATGTCAGTCTAAATGCCACAGGCATACCCACATTCCCAAAAATTCCATCAATTATTCTCCACAAGCTGCTTGAGTGCGTTCTCTTCCCGATTCCTCATCTTCCACTCCATACGCACCGTTTTCCCATCATCCGACTTTATGACCAGATAATCAGAGAGTCTCAGTACAAAAAAGACCGGAGACATACCCTGCACAGAGGTCCACATTCCGCTTTCTTCTCCCATCATCCTCAGATTCAGAGACACGAAATAACGTTTTCCTTTCACCTCCCCGCTCCACTCACAATTCCTCAAAGTCAATCCCGGCACTCGGCAGTCAACCAGCGAGCGGTCATTAGTCAAATAGAAATGCCCGTTCCTTACACCGAACCAGAACGATGCCGCACCCGCGCCCAATCCCATCATGGAAGCGTCAGAAATCCGGAACTCATATTCCTCTTGCGACAAATTCACCAGTCTCATCATACCTCCCGTAAGGGCTAGCAAAGGCTTCAAATCCTCGAACGTACGCAAGAAATCATGGTTGGTCACATCAGCATATGCAATAAAAGCCGCACTCCGTTGAGGTTCAGGCATGGCAAATACCATATCCCCTTTCATAGAATTGAATATCATCTGGAAATCAATTGGCATCATGGAGTTCTCGAACTGCCGGCGGATGGTGGGATTCTCACAAAGCAGACTATACAGCTTGCCTCCATCCACGTTTCCGGTCATCCAAAGTCCCGTATTGGCAGGGAAAAGATCCATATAGTTTCCCTTCACTTCTCCAGTCGCCTCCATCTGCATTTTCCATATTCTCTCTGTCAACTTGTCAGTAGTCATAAGTTCCGACTCCAGCACAACCATCCCTTCCTCAAAATTCAAGGTAAGGAATGATCTCACATCTTCCAGCCTCAGGTCAGCCGACACTCCCATCGTGAGTGGGGCCATGTATTGCCTCGGCATCAAAGCGAGAGAGACCAGCGCCGCCACATCCTTCGCACTATCCTTCACTTTTCCGAAACCGGACTGCGCCGCAAACCCTCCTTCTTCCTTCTGACGAAGCCACATCGAAGCCCTGTGCTGCAAGTCTTTCGGGTCACCTCCATCCGTATCGGCCAGCAACAGAAAAGCTTCATCGGTGTATGCTGCCAAAGCCGTACCTCCAACCACCGTCCATGTGCATCCATCACTTTCGACCAATGATTCACAAATCCGCTGCTCCTGTAAGACCTCCATCAGCCGATCCATCTTGCTTCCGCTCGACACACGCGCCAACATACCTATCGTCCCGCCTTGTGGGGAAGCGAAGAAATACACCTTGTCGGTCAGTTCCAATCCACTTTCCGACGGATCTTCCACAATCCGGTCAATCAATCCTTCCGCACCCCGCATCTCACTTTTCAACGCTCCAACCGCCGCCTCTACGGTACTCTTGTCCGCACCACTTTTACCGGCCATCTGTTCCAGATTCACCGCCACAACGGCGGCAGCATCCTCCGGAAGCGCATTCACATATTTGCCTCCATCAGCACAAGAAGCCAGCATCAGTACCAATGCTCCATACACAGGCCAAAAGAAACGATTCGTAAACATCATCCAGAATTTTAAGATTATTCTATCAACTATTGACAATATTCATCAGATGTACCGCCACAAGGGCCGCAGTCTCCGTACGCAAACGCGACTTGCCGAGACTTACCGACTTGAAACCATGCTCTTCGGCCATCTGTACCTCTTCGGGACTGAAGTCCCCCTCCGGGCCGACCAGCACCACCGCTTCCTCACCCCGTTGAAACACATCCTTCAGCAAAGGCTTCTCCCCTTCATGACAATGACAGATGAATTTCTGTCCAGAAAATTCCCTGTCCATGAAACGGGAAAAATCAACCATCCCGTTCACTACCGGCTTCCTCGCCTTGAGCGACTGCTTCATGGCCGACACCACGATCTTCTCTACCCGTTCCGTCTTGATGACCTTTCGTTCCGAAAAATGACAATTCAGGAAGCTCAACTCATCAAGCCCGATCTCAGTAGCCTTCTCCGCCAGCCACTCCACACGGTCCATGTTTTTCGTCGGAGCCATGGCCAAATGCAGATGTCCTTCCCAAAGCGGACTCTGCGCGATAGTCTGGGTCACCTTCACCTGGCAACGCTTACCGGAAGCCGCACTGATGACCGCGCGATAAAAGCTTCCCTTACCGTCTGTCAAAACAATCTCGTCACCTTCTCTCAAACGGAGGACCCGAAGGCAATGTCCCGCCTCCTCCTCCGGCAGTTCCGGATCTGTCAAAATATCCGGTGCATAAAACAAATGCATGTTATCTGTCAAAATTTAAAAAGTTAACGCACAGACAAGACCCACATATTCCACATAAAAGCCGGCCCTCACTATTCGGCCTCTTTCTTCCTACGTCTGATCTCATCCCTGATTTCCGAAGCTCTCTCATAATCCTCCGCCTTTACGGCATCATCCATCGCTTTCTGCAACATGTCCAGACTCACGCTGTTCACCGAAAGCGTATAGGTAGACCCATCCTCCGAAATATTACGGAGCATTTCCCGGTCCAACAAGTCTTCCACCACAAACACCGGAAAATCCATGTAATACGACAGACAAATGGCATCCGTAGTCCGCGAGTCCACCCGGTACTCCAGACCGTCAGGACGTTCCACATAAATAAAGGAAGAATAAATGCCGTCGGAAACGTCATAGATAAGCGCCTTCTTGATTTTCAGGTCGCCTTGCCTCAGCAGATTGCCAACCATCTCATACGTCAACGGACGGGGGGTCTTATAGGCCATACGCGCTATTTTAATGCAATGCGCTTCATGGGCACCGATAATAAGAGCCAGTTTGCGTCTCGCCACACCGATCTCTTCCAGCACCAACGCATACGCATTAGAAGGACGCAACACGGTCGACATGTCGAGTACCCTCATTGCTATTTCATTCATATAACCTCCTTAGTTAACTGTTTTTTTCATGTCTATACTTGAATATCAGCGAAAAGGCCACCGCCACCACCAACGCGTATGCCGCAAAGATGAACCAGGCCTTGCTCCACCCTTCCACCTGTGGGAGGGCGGAATTGAAATCCACGAACCTGTTCACCACCCACTGTGCGCCCAACGTACCTACCGTAGCGCCGATGCCATTGGTCATGATAATGAACAGTCCCTGCGCGCTGGAACGGATTGAAAGATCCGTCTCCTTGTCCACGAACAATGAACCGGACACATTGAAAAAATCGAACGCCACGCCATAGACAATCATCGAAAGGATGAACATCCACACTCCGTCACCCGGATTTCCCAGTCCGAACAGACCGAAACGCAACACCCACGCCATCATGGCTATCAACATCACGCGCTTTATTCCGAAACGTCCCAAAAAGAAAGGTATCAGCAAGATACAACAGGTCTCGCTGATCTGAGAGAGGGAAATCAACAGATTCGCATGCCGTACACCGAATGTGTCCGCATATTCAGGCATGGCGCTGAAACTCGTGATAAACGGATTGGCAAACCCATTGGTTATCTGCAACGATACACCCAAGAGCATCGAGAAAATAAAGAATACCGCCATCTTCCGATCCTTGAAAAGCATGAACGCCCGCAATCCCAACGCGCTGGCCAACGACCTGTGTCCCTTTCCGGTATCCCGGCTTACAGGGCACTCAGGCAACGTATTGGCATAGACGGCCAACAACAGGCCCCAAACAGCACACGCGAAAAACTGCATGCAGTTCTGCTGGAAACCCAAAAGGTCGACCAGCCACATGGAACAGATAAAACCGATTGTGCCGAACGTACGGATAGGAGGAAAAGCCTTAATAGTCTCCTGTCCAGCTTTCTCAAGCACCGTATACGCTACCGAATTCGATAATCCCAGTGTCGGCATATAGAATGCCACGCTTGCCGAATAAAAGGCGAACAGAGGAGTAAACTCCACGTGGGGACCCATCGTCATCGCGTAATAGCCTCCGCCCGCCATGAACATGGCCGCCAACAGATGACTAAATCCCAGCAGACGCTGGGCAGGCACCCAACGGTCAGCCACAATACCCAGCACGGCAGGCATGAACAGCGACACAACACCCTGCATCGCATAGAACAGACCTATATGGCCGCCCAGTCCTACCTTCGCCAAATATGTTCCCATTGACGTAAGATACGCTCCCCACACGGCGAACTGCAGGAAGTTCATCACAATCAGTCTGATCTTGATATTCACGACCGTATCGTTTTTAGTTCTTCATCAATGCCACTATGGAAGTGATCATCGTGGCGAGTGAAGCGAACGAGGAAGCTCCCGACATCAATGTCGCAAAGTTGAAGTTCCGTTTCTTGCTCGGCACTACAATCTCGCATCCCGGCTCTATCTGGTCTTTTCCGCCTCCCTTTACCTTGGCCACTTGCCCGTTCATGTAAATGATGAACTTCTGACGTTTCTTCGCATTATTCGAATATCCACCGGCCTGGCTCAGATAATAGTCCACTCCTTTTCCTTTTATATAGGATACGGTGTTCGGCAACATCACCGCACCGTTGATCTTCACTGTATTATTGTATTCCGGCACCCGGATGGTATCCCCCGCACGGAGTACAATATCGGCATCGCTTCCCGGATTAGCCAACGCCTTTTCCAGATCGATACCTACCGTAAACGTACTGTCCACTTTCAGGTCGAGCGCGCTGATCTCCTCCGTACCCAACTCTTTGCGGATCATTCGGATCACATCTTCCATACGCTTCAGCTCCTCGCTGTTGGCCACGCGGATCAGCTTCGCTCCTCTTACATAAGCAAAACTGTTCACACCGCCCGCACGGGTGATGATGCTGCTCAGACGCTCGCTTTTCGTATTCAAGGCATACTGGCCGTCGAAAAGTACCTCACCTTGTACCGTAACATTTTTCTGCTCGCTGAAGCTCGGACTACGGCGCACATACACCTGATCATACGGTTCAAGGGTGAATCCCGGCTGGCCATCGATCACAAAACCGTTTTTCAACTGGAATGTGAAGTTCTGGCCCACCGTAGGAGTCTCCTCCGTACTTTTCGGATCGCGGATGCGACGTGAAATATCCACCCTCGCGATAGAGGCCGATTCTTTCAGACCGCCGGCCGTAATCACCAGGTCTTCCAGACACATGTTCTCCGCATAAGTGTATTCTCCGGGCTGATTCACCTCCCCGAATATCTTCACCGTTCCCAGATCCTTCAGGTCATGGATACTCGGAACGTACAATATATCATTCTTCTGCAACGGCATGTCCGGACTGGTCCCGTCCAGAATGCCTTTGATGTCCACCGAAATCACCTCTTTCGTCAGATTCTCACGCTCACGGTAGAGTACGGCCCTCGAAAGGAACGCGTCGCCAAGCAGACCGTCGGCCTTCTCCACCAGCTGGCGCACCGTGTTCAACGAACCGCTCAGCTCGTAAACGCCCGGATGATAAAGGGCACCGCGCACTTCCAGACGGTTGGAGAAACGGTCCAGAATGGAATCCACGGTCACCACATCTCCGTCCATGGTCTTGAACGCCGAGAAGTCCAGCTCATCCACCGTCGCCACCGAATACTCCCGGCCGTTCTTACGCTGCACGCTCACCGACTTCTTATAGGCATCGGCCATAAATCCGCCCGCATAATCCAGTAGGGCCGCCATCGTCTCACCGTCCTTCATCTCATAGAACATCGGACGCTTCACTTTTCCCGTGATTTTCACCAACTCGTCATACGCCGGTACAATCACCACATCCCCGTCCTGCAGACGGATATCATCCTCAATACGCCCGTTCAGGATATAGTCGTACACATCCAGCGAGGCCACCGACTTGCCGGCCCTCGACACCCTTACGTTACGCAGACTACCTATATCACTCACTCCGCCCGACGCATACAATGCGTGGAACACGGTAGAGAACGATGAGAGCACGTACGATCCCGGGGCCCGCACCTCGCCCATCACGTTCACCTGGATGGTGCGGATATTCCCAAGCGTTACCTGTATGTTGTTCGCCGAATCAGCATAAATCGTTTTCAACTGCTCCTTGAGCACCTTACGCGCTTCATCGACGGTCATGTTGTTCAAATACACCGGACCCAGGTTCGGAATGTTCACATACCCATCAGGCGAGACTTCCTCACGGATAGTGGTCTGGCTGGCTCCCCAGATATCTATAATCACTTCATCGCCAGGGCCCAGACAATAGTTGGCCGGAGTGGCCACATTGTTGTTCGGCTCGAAGGTCAGATTCTCGATATTGAAGATATTGCGTCCGAACACCTGATTTTCCGGATCCTCTTCCTTCTCCTCATCCTCTTCATCCTCATAATCCTCGCCTTTCAGCAACTTCTCCAGTTCAATGCGCTTTCTTTTCGACTCCCGCATCTCTTTCGACATGAGATACTCATCAGAACGTTCGACCTTCTCATTTTTTTTCGCCTCTTTCTTTTTCTGATAGTTGTCAAGGCTCTTGCTCTTGAGCAGGTCATTATTCTCCGGAGTGTCATCCTTCTTCTTATTCACTTCTCTGCTCCGGGAGTCAGGCGACTTCTGCCCATTCATCAGGCCCTGGCCCACCATACCGTTGGGATACATTCCGCCGCCCATAGACGACTGCATCTGCGAATACACGTCGCGCGCCTTAAGCAACTGTTCCTGGGTAGCCCCCATGTTCTGTAGTTCAAGCACAATGGTTCGTTCGTCCTTTCCCTGCTGCAACCCCTGTTGCACGTACTGGTTCACTTGAGTGTCGGTCAACTGCATCTGCGCCATCATGTCCACGGCACCACATGTCAACAAGCAAAAAACAAGTCCGATGAGCTTTCTTCTCATATTCATTTCTGTAAACGGTTACTTTTAATGAGTTTCATATTTTTACTCTAAATTACTTGCAAAGATAATATTTTCCGCCGAATCCGGAAACTGTTTTAAAGGCTGTTTTGATTTTTCCAGAAAAATTCCGGCAGAATACACAGAATTTTCCTGGAAGAAATGCCTGCCAGACCAACACAAAACCACAACCAACCGCCATTATCTCCAATTTTCAGGAGATTTGCTTGCTCGTTCCGCAAAAAACAACGTCCTTTGCAGGCGCAAACTACATACGAAGGTATTATGGCAGACAATTATATCGAAAAACAATACGAAACTTACGAGGCGCGGAAAGCAGCCTGGGAAAAGGAGAACAGATACAAACGGAAAAAGACGGCCGGGCAAACTAGTTCTGCCAACCGTCCGTGTGAACGCCTGTTCCACGACCACGGAAAAAAGATTGTGGCCATCCATGACCTTTCCGGCGTGGGGCGCGTGTCGCTCATGGCGGTCATCCCCATCCTCACGTCGATGGGCCTGCAGGTGTGTCCGCTCCCCACGGCCATCCTTTCCAACCACACGCAATATCCGGTCTACTCTTTCCTCGACCTGACCGAAGAGATGAAACGCATCATCTCCAAATGGGAAGAACTGAACTTCCGCTTCGACGCCTTCTATTCGGGCTATCTGGGTTCGCCCCAGCAGGCGCAGATTGTGGAAGGCTTCATCCGGAAATTCCGACGCCCCACCGACTTGGTAGTGGTGGACCCCGTCATGGGAGACAACGGAAACCTTTACAAGGGCATAACCGAGGACATGGTGACGGAAATGAAAAAGCTGATCTGCCTGGCCGACATCATCACACCGAACATGACGGAGCTTTTCCGCCTCCTCGACATGCCTTTCCAAGAAAGCCTGACCGACGCGGAGCTGAAAGCCGCGCTCAAAGCCTTGTCGGACAAGGGGCCGAGCATCGTCATCGTAACCAGCGTACCGGTAAAGGATGACCCTCATTCCACGTCAGTATATGCCTACAACCGCTTCGGAAACCGTTACTGGAAAGTAACCTGCCCCTATCTTCCGGCCCACTATCCGGGCACGGGCGACACGTTCACAAGCGTCATCACCGGCTCACTCATGCAGGGCGACAGCCTGCCCATCGCACTCGACCGGGCCACGCAGTTCATCCTGCAGGGCATACGCGCCACTTTCGGCTACGAGTACGACAACATGGAGGGAATCATGCTCGAAAAAGTGCTCCACAACCTCGACATGCCCATTCAGGTGAGCAGCTACGAGCTGGTGGAATGACAAAAGCCCTGCTTTCGGAACATTTTTCGCTCCTTTCCGACAAACGAAATCCGGTTTTTTCTCACCACCTTTGCAAAAAGAAAACAAACCGGACTTATATGAGCATGAACCACATCCCACATATACCGACCCTTCTCTTCGCCGGAATGCTGATACTGACGGGATGCGACATGATTGAATACCACCCCTACGACATGGACATCGACGGAGAGACGGACATCAATGCCACGAACATCCGCCACATCGAATCCGCACTTGAAGGGCGGAAGGAGATTGCCTTCGCCGTGATAAGCGACACGCAACGGTGGTATGACGAGACGGAGGATGCAGTGGAAGCAATCAACGCGCGCAAAGACATCGACTTCGTGGTGCATACGGGCGACCTGTCGGACTTCGGGCTGAAGCTGGAGTTCGAGAAGCAGCGTGACATACTGAACCGTCTGGACGTGCCTTATGTGTGCCTGCTGGGGAACCATGACTGTCTGGCCACGGGCGAGGAAGTGTTCCATCGCATTTTCGGTGAGGAGAACTTTGCGTTCACGGCCGGCAACGTACGCTTTGTCTGCCTTAACACCAACGCATTGGAATACAATTATACCACGGCCGTACCCGACTTCAGCTATCTGAAAACGGAACTCGAGACAATCCCTCCACAGGCAGAAAAGACAGTGGTGGCCATGCACGCCGGCCCGTTCTCCGAGCAGTTCAACAACAACGTGGCTTATTTCTTCGAGGAAACCATCAAACGTTTCCCCGACCTGCAGTTCTGCATCTATGGCCACGGGCACAGCGTGGAGGTCAACGAATTCTTCGACGACGGCATCCTTTATTACGAGTGCGCCTCGGCCAAGAAACGTTCCTATCTCCATTTCACTCTCAACGACAACGGATATACTTATGAAGCGATTAATTATTAAGATATTCCTTCTGCTTGGCATTCTGCTGGCCTTGCCCGGATCCGCATCTGCCCTCCCCTCCGACTCGACCGGCACGGAGACTTCTGCCTGCCGGACAAGACGCTGGGACAAGCGTGTACATCTGAAATACAAGCGTTGGGAGCGCCTGAAGCCTACGCACGTCAAATTGCAATACGCCGGTGGGATGGGCATGTTTTCCGTAGGTGCCGGATGGGACTATGGCAAGCGGTGCCAGTGGGAGACCGACTTCCTGTGGGGATTCCTCCCGAAGCGGTACGGCGCGGGACGCACACGCTCCACATTCACCGTGAAGCAGAACTACATCCCGTGGAGCGTCAGCATCGACAACTGCTGGGCCGTGGAACCGTTCTATTGCGGCCTGTATCTGACCACCATCACGGGCGACGAGTTCTGGAAAAAGGAACCGGGACGCTATCCGAACAAATATTATAACTTCAGCACGAAAATCCGCCCGTACCTCTTCATCGGTCAGCGGTTCGGGGTCAGCCCGGGCCACGACCTTGTCCGCAACATCTCCGTTTTTTACGAGGTGAGCACCTGCGAGCTGTATCTCATCAGCAAGTTCACCAACCGCAGCCTCAGCATGAAAGACATCTTGCGCTTCTCTTTCGGAGTGAAAGTGCAGATGTTCAGGGACTGAAAAAACGTCCAGGCACTACGTTACAATCATATCCGGACATGAGAGACAGGAACATTCGTCCGCCTGGATTTTTCATTTTGCCCTGAAAAGATTATTTTTGCAGACAGAATAACAAAAACGACTGAAAACATGAATACAAAGACTTTCATCTTCTCGGGCCTGATGCTGGCCGCCCTGTCTCTGCCGGCCACCGCCCGGAACAACGACGGAGGCATATCGCAGGATATGCTCGAACAGATCAGACAGAACCAGCCCCACACGCCTGCCAACCGGGCCTTACTGAATGCCATCGCGGCCAACAGTATTGACGCACTGGCCGTGAACCATGCCAACAAAGGACCCGTCGACACCTACTTCAACGTAGAGACTCCCTCACAGAACATCACCGACCAACAGCAGAGCGGACGCTGCTGGATGTTCAGCGGATTCAATGTGCTGCGCTCCGATTTCGCACGCCGCACGGACTCGCTCACCGTAAACCTGTCGCATGCCTACCTGTTCTTCTGGGACCAGCTGGAAAAAGCCAACCTGTTCCTGCAGGGCGTAACCGACTGTGCCGACAAGCCGATGGATAACGAGCGCGTGCGTTTCTTTTTCATGAATCCCGTAGGCGACGGAGGAACCTATTGCGGAGTGGCCGACCTGGTGTCGAAATACGGCCTCGTACCGGCCGAGACGATGCCGGAAACTTTCTCCAGCGACAATACCTCAAGAATCACCGGTCTGATGAAATCAAAACTCCGTGAGTACGGCCTGCAACTACGTGCAATGGTGGCCGACGGAAAAACGGAAGCCGACATCAAGGCCGAAAAGACAAAGATGTTAGCCACAATCTACCACATGCTGACTCTTGCCATAGGTGAACCACCGACAGAATTCACCTACGCGTTCAAGAACGCCCAAGGACACGCCGTCACCGAAACAAGAACCTACAATCCGATGACCTTCGCGGGAGAGATTCTCGGCGACAAGCCGGTGAAAGGCTCATTCATCATGGTGATGAACGACCCGCGCCGCGAATACTACAAGACATACGAAGTGGAGTATGACCGCCACACTTACGACGGCACGAACTGGAAATACCTCAATCTACCGATGGAAGACATCGCACAGCTGGCCATCGCCTCGCTGAAAGACGGACACAAGATGTACAGCTCATACGATGTGGGCAAGTTCCTCGACCGCAAACGGGGCTACTGCGACATACGTAACTACGACTACGGCTCACTCTTCGGCACCACGTTCGGCATGGACAAGGCCCAGCGCATCATGACCTACGACAGCGGCTCCACACACGCCATGACGCTCACGGCAGTCAATCTGGACAAGGACGGCAAACCGCTGATGTGGAAGGTGGAAAACAGCTGGGGAGCGGAATTCGGCCAGCAAGGTTGCCTGATCATGACCAACGAATGGTTCAACGAATACATGTTCCGCCTTGTGGTGGACAAGAAATACGTCCCTGCCAAAATGCTGAAGCAGTACGAACAGAAACCGGTGACAGTGATGCCGGAAGACCCTCTGTTCCTGCCCGACGAATAACCGCACGGATTTTTCCGTATTTCGTTTTTTATTTCTATCTTTGCCGAAACAAAGACAAAGGGGTGCCCTACCGGACGGGCTGAGATCATACCCTACGAACCTGATGCGGTTAATACCGACGAAGGGATTGTTCGTTCCGACATGCTTTTTCTCATTCTCCCGTCCCTCTGTATGTCCCCTTTGCGGTATTCACCTCAAAACAGACTGATTATGAAAATATTGGTAAACAACAAAGAGACGGAACTGACAGAAGGAAACACCATCGCCGATCTGACACGCCAACTGGAACTCCCGGCCCAGGGAGTGGCCGTCGCGCTCCACAACCGCATGGTTCCGCGTACGCAATGGGAAGAACAGACACTGAAAGAAGGCGACAGCCTGGTCATCATCAAAGCGGCATGTGGAGGATAAGGCTATGGGACTTCAGTTCATCACACATTTCACAGACAAGTATTCATACTTCGACTCGGCACGCATGGCCCTTGAGGGAGGCTGCCGGTGGATCCAGCTGCGCATGAAAGACATGCCGACCGACGAAATCGAGCGGACAGCCCTTCTTATCCAACCATTGTGCAGGGAATACGGAGCCACGTTCATCCTCGACGATCAGGTGGAACTGGCCCAAAAGATTCATGCCGACGGCGTACATCTGGGAAAGAACGACATGCCCATCGCCGAGGCCCGGAAACTGCTGGGGAAGGATTTCATCATCGGAGGAACGGCCAACACGTTCGAGGATGTGAAAGCCCATTCCGAAGCGGGAGCCGACTACATCGGATGCGGCCCGTTCCGGTTCACCACCACCAAGAAGAACCTCAGCCCGATACTGGGTCTGGAAGGTTACCGTCACATCATCACCCGTATGAAAGAAGAGGGAATCCGTTTGCCCGTGGTGGCCATCGGAGGAATCACCTGCGATGATATCCCGGCCATCCTGCAGACGGGCGTGTCGGGCATCGCGCTGAGCGGCTCTATCCTCCGTGCGGAGAACCCGGTGGAAGAAACGCGACGTATCGTGGCACTCACCGGCCGAACAGACTAAAACCCGCTTGCAAATGAACCCACCACAGATTACACAGATTGATGACTCCATTATTGGCATGATACGAAAACATATAAATCTGCGTACTCTGTGGTAAAAGTCATACAAACTGATCATACATCCTATAAAACATACACAAATGGAAAAACTTATCATTGCCGGAAAGGAATTCGGCTCACGCCTGTTTCTGGGTACCGGAAAATTCAATTCCAACCAAACGATGGAAGAAGCAATTCTGGCCTCGGGCACTGAAATGGTGACCGTGGCCATGAAACGTATAGAACTTGAGAACAAGGAAGACGACATGCTGAAGCACATCGTCCATCCGCACATCCAGCTCCTGCCAAACACATCGGGCGTGCGCACGGCGGAAGAAGCCGTGTTCGCCGCGCAGATGGCACGCGAGGCTTTCGGCACCAACTGGCTGAAACTGGAAATCCATCCCGACCCGCGCTACCTGCTGCCCGACTCCACCGAAACGCTGAAGGCCACCGAGGAACTGGTGAAGCTGGGTTTCGTGGTACTCCCCTACTGCCAGGCCGACCCTACCCTGTGCAAGCGTCTGGAAGAGGCCGGAGCGGCTACCGTGATGCCTCTTGCGGCTCCTATCGGCACCAACAAGGGATTGCAGACCCGCGATTTCCTGCGCATCATCATCGAAGAGAGCAATGTGCCCGTGGTGGTGGACGCCGGAATCGGTGCACCGAGCCATGCGGCTGAAGCCATGGAAATGGGAGCGGCAGCCTGTCTGGTGAACACCGCTATCGCCGTGGCCGGAAATCCGGTGGAAATGGCCGTTGCCTTCAAGGAAGCGGTCGTTGCCGGACGCCGCGCATACGAAGCCGGACTCGGCATTCAGGCGGAAAATCTTGAAGCATCGGCCTCATCACCTCTCACCGCATTCCTGAACGATTAAAGACAAACTTTCAAAACTATCTGAATATGGAAAAGGACAACAAAGCCTACGCACATGCAGAGAAAACCTACATGCAGGGAACCTTGTATCCCTTCGTCAAGGTAGGCATGCAGAAAGTGAACCTCACCCCTACCGTCACCATCGTGGACGGCAAGAAAGTGATGACTCCCAATGCGCCGGTCTATGTGTACGACACGAGCGGCCCGTTCAGCGACCCGAATATCGAGATTGACCTGAAAAAAGGACTTCCCCGCATGCGTGAGGAATGGATCACTTCGCGCGGCGACGTGGAACAGCTTCCGTCTATCACTTCCGAATACGGAAAGATGCGCCGTGACGACCCGTCGCTCGACCACCTGCGCTTTGAACACATCGCCCTGCCCTACCGCGCAAAAGCCGGGAAATGCTGCACGCAGATGTACTACGCGAAGCAAGGCATCGTGACTCCGGAAATGGAATATGTGGCCATTCGCGAGAACATGAACTGCAAGGAGCTGGGTATCGACACTTATATCACTCCGGAATTCGTGCGCGATGAAATTGCGGCTGGACGTGCGGTGCTTCCCGCCAACATCAACCACCCGGAAAGCGAGCCGATGATCATCGGACGGAGCTTTCTGGTGAAAATCAATACGAACATCGGAAACTCGGCCACCACATCGAGCATCGAGGAGGAAGTGGACAAGGCGGTATGGAGCTGCAAATGGGGAGGCGACACGCTGATGGACCTCTCCACGGGCGACAACATCCACGAGACACGCGAATGGATTGTGCGCAACTGTCCGGTACCGGTGGGAACCGTACCCATCTACCAGGCATTGGAAAAAGTGAACGGGAAGGTGGAGGACCTGACCTGGGAAATCTACCGCGACACGCTCATCGAGCAATGCGAGCAGGGAGTGGACTATTTCACCATCCATGCGGGAATCCGCCGCCACAACGTGCATCTGGCCGACAAACGTCTGTGCGGCATCGTGTCGCGCGGAGGCTCCATCATGAGCAAATGGTGCCTGATACACGACCGCGAGTCGTTCCTCTACGAACATTTCGATGACATCTGCGACATCCTCGCGCAATATGACGTAGCCATCTCATTGGGCGACGGCCTGCGCCCGGGATGTATCGCCGACGCGAACGACGAGGCACAGTTTGCTGAACTCGACACGATGGGCGAGCTGGTGGTACGCGCATGGGACAAGAACGTGCAGGCCTTCATCGAAGGGCCGGGACATGTGCCTCTGCATAAGATCCGCGAAAACATGGAACGT
This sequence comes from Candidatus Phocaeicola excrementigallinarum, assembly GCA_019120125.1. Lineage (GTDB taxonomy): Bacteria > Bacteroidota > Bacteroidia > Bacteroidales > Bacteroidaceae > Phocaeicola > Phocaeicola excrementigallinarum. The sequence goes on from DWVR01000057.1 coordinate 54,627, forward strand.
CAGATTTCACACTGCCACAATGCTCCGTTCTATACACTCGGCCCGCTGGTCACCGACATCGCTCCGGGTTACGACCATATCACTTCGGCCATCGGCGCGGCACAGATAGGCTGGCTGGGCACCGCCATGCTCTGCTACGTCACTCCAAAGGAACATCTGGGTCTGCCCAACCGTGAGGATGTGCGCACAGGCGTCATCACCTACAAGATTGCCGCCCATGCCGCCGACCTGGCAAAAGGTCATCCTGGCGCGCAGATCCGCGACAATGCCCTGAGCAAAGCCCGCTATGAGTTCCGCTGGCGCGACCAGTTCCACCTGAGTCTCGACCCCGACCGTGCGCTTGAGTACTTCAACGAGGGCCGTCACACCGATGGCGAGTATTGCACAATGTGCGGACCGAACTTCTGCGCGATGAAGCTGAGCCGTGATTTGTCTTCAATCAACAATTGAATGAAATTGCGGAAGGGAGTATCTAAATGTATGACCCCAAGATTCATCACCGCAAAAGCATAAGGTTGCCCGAATATGATTACAGTGCAGAAGGTTTTTATTTCATCACAATCTGCACACAGGAGAAAAGATGTGCGTTCGGAAAAATCGTTGACAAGGAGATGGTATTAAATAAGGCAGGAAAGATTGTGAAAGACGAATGGTTAAGAACAATAGAAATAAGGAAAGACGATGTCACATTACACGAATTCATTGTGATACCAAATCATTTTCATGCCATTGTTCAGATTTGTAGGGGCGTATCGAATACGCCCGAAAACATCCACAAGGACAATCACATAAATGATTGCAAGTGCATTCAGGGCGTATTCGATACGCCCCTACAATCACCATCAAAATCATTAGGTGCAATTGTACGTGGGTTTAAAAGTGCAGTCTCCAGACAATTAGGCCATTCCGTCTGGCAACGAAACTATTACGAGCACATCATCCGCAACCAGCGTTCATACGAAATGATTGCTGGCTATATTTTAAACAATCCCTATGTCTGGGAAAAAGATATGTTTTATATACCTTAAAAAAAGATGTTTAGCGACGAATTAGAAAAAATAAACTGGGAGGAGACGACCGAAGCCATCTACTCCAAAACCGAGGCGGATGTGCTCCGTGCGCTCGGGAAATCCCATTGCGACGTAGATGATTTCATGGCTCTCATCTCGCCTGCGGCTGAAAAGTATCTGGAACCGATGGCACGGCTCAGCCGGAAATATACGGAGGAACGGTTCGGGAAAACCATATCGATGTTCATTCCGCTTTATCTGACCAACTCTTGCACCAACTCGTGCGTGTATTGCGGATTCCATATCAGCAACCCCATGGCACGCACCATCCTGACACCCGAAGAGATTGAAAACGAATACAAGGCCATCAAGAAACTGGGCCCGTTCGAGAATCTGCTCATCGTGACGGGTGAGAACCCGGCCAAGGCGGGTGTGCCTTATCTGGCAAAAGCACTGGACTTGGCGAAACCCTACTTCTCGAACCTGAAAATCGAAGTAATGCCGCTCAAGACGGAAGAATATGCCGAACTGGTGAAACACGGCATGAACGGAGTAATCTGTTTCCAGGAGACCTATCACAAGGACCGTTACAAGATTTATCACCCGCGCGGCATGAAATCGAAGTTCGAGTGGCGTGTCAACGGCTTCGACCGCATGGGACAGGCCGGAGTGCACTCCATCGGCATGGGCGTGCTCATCGGTCTGGAAGAATGGCGCACGGATATCACCATGATGGCCTATCACCTGCGCTACCTCCAGAAGCATTACTGGAAGACAAAATACAGTGTCAACTTCCCCCGCATGCGTCCGGCCGAAAACGAAGGATTCCAGCCGAACGTCATCATGAGCGACAAGGAACTGGCGCAGGTCACCTTCGCCATGCGTATCTTCGACCACGACGTGGACATCTCCTACTCTACCCGTGAACCGGCCTACATCCGTGACCACATGGCCTCGCTGGGTGTCACCACCATGAGTGCGGAGAGCAAAACGGAGCCGGGCGGCTACTACACCTATCCACAGGCGCTCGAGCAGTTCCACATCAGTGACGACCGTACGGCCGTAGAGGTGGAGAAAGCCCTCAAGGCCATGGGACGAGAACCAGTATGGAAGGACTGGGACGCCTCATTCGACCATGTGGCACACACGCTATTAATGCAATAACAGATTAAACGAAGAGTGAGGAATGAAGAATTCAGATTACGCCATAGCGCGTCTCTTATTCTTCATTCCCCACTCTTCATTTTTAATTCTTCATTCTCATGAACGGATTATCACCACACGAAAAAGAGCGGTATGACCGACAGATTCTCCTTGAAGAAATCGGAGAGGAAGGACAGATGAAACTGAAAAACGCACGGGTGCTGATTGTCGGCGTGGGCGGACTCGGCTCACCCGTCGCCTTATATCTGGCCGGAGCAGGTATAGGACATCTGGGACTTGTGGACTATGACATGGTAAGTGAAAGCAATCTCCAACGGCAAGTGCTCTACTCTGAGGCAGAAACAGGAAAACCGAAAGCGCTCTGCGCAAAGAAACGGCTGGAAGCACTCAACCACACCATCCGGATTGAGGCATATCCGACAAAGCTCACGGAAGAGAATGCCGGAGAAATCATCGGCAACTATGACATCGTAGTGGACGGATGTGACAATTTCTCCACACGCTATCTCATCAACGACACCTGCGTAAGGCTCGGAAAGGTATATGTGTATGGCGCAATCCGTGAGTTCGACGGACAAGTGGCCGTGTTCAACCATCAAGGAGGCCCCAACTACCGTGACCTTTTCCCCGATGAGAAAGGCACACTGAACCTTCCCCGACCTTCAAAAGCCGTATTGGGTGTCACTCCCGGCATCGTGGGCTGCATGGAGGCCAATGAAGTCCTTAAAATCATTCTGGGATATGGCGCCACCCTGAGCGGAAAACTATGGCACATCGACCTCAAGACGCTGGATAGTTATACGATTTTCTTGTAAACATTAGGAGAATTTGAACAGTAGTGCTAACTTTGCGCCTTATTTTTAAATACCCGAATGAAACTGATAGTAATTACAACACCTCAATACTTTGTAGAGGAAGACCAGATCATCACGGCCCTATTCGAGGAAGGGCTGGACATCCTGCACCTGCGTAAGCCGGACACAGCCCCCGTATATGCGGAACGTTTACTTACACTCATTCCGGAAAAATACCACAAGCGCATCGTCGTCCACGACCATTTCTATCTGAAAAACGAGTATAAGCTGAAAGGCATCCATCTGAGCCACCGCAATCCGCTGGTTCCCGACAACTATTCAGGACACATCAGCGCATCCTGCCACACACTGGAAGAAGTGGCGGCCGACAAGAACACCTGTGACTACGTGTTCCTCAGCCCCATCTTCGACAGCATCTCCAAAGAAGGATACACCTCCGCCTTCACCCCAGAAAAGATCCGTGAAGCCGTGCAGCAAGGCATTATCGACAAGAAAGTGGTCGCATTGGGAGGCGTGAACAAGGAAAACATCCTGAGAGTAAAAGACTTCGGATTCGGCGGAGCAGCTGTCCTCGGCGACATCTGGAACCGGTTCAATCCGGCCGTAGACTACAACTACAGGCCGCTGATCGACCATTTCAGAAAGCTGAAAGCCCTGTCCGACTGACCGGAAAAAACAAATTTATGCCTAATCGCTTGTCTGCTTGCGATAAAAGGCGTACCTTTGCAATATAATATTTGGCAATTATAATATTTACAATGAGCGCAACAACACCTTTTAAAGTATTCTCGGGTACAAATTCGAGATACCTTGCTGAAAAGATCTGTAAAAGCCTGGGCTGCGAGCTGGGGAACATGAACATCACCCACTTCGCCGACGGTGAGTTTGCTGTATCCTACGAAGAATCCATTCGTGGACAGTATGTATTCCTTGTACAATCCACTTTCCCGAACTCAGACAACCTGATGGAGCTCCTGCTGATGATTGACGCCGCAAAACGCGCTTCGGCCAAGAGCATCATCGCCGTAATCCCTTATTTCGGATGGGCACGTCAGGACCGCAAGGACAAGCCTCGTGTGTCTATCGGTGCCAAACTGGTGGCAAACCTGCTGAGCGTGGCCGGCATTGACCGTCTGATCACAATGGACCTGCACGCGGACCAGATCCAGGGATTTTTCGACATCCCGGTGGACCATCTGTATGCCTCTACCATTTTCGCACCTTACATCCAGTCACTCAATCTGGAGAATCTGGTCATCGCCACTCCCGATGTAGGAGGCTCGAAACGAGCCAGCACCTACGCCAAATTCCTTGATGTGCCTCTGGTGCTCTGCCACAAGACACGCGAAAAGGCCAACGTGGTGGCATCCATGCAGATTATCGGTGACGTAAAGGACAAGAACGTGATCCTTATCGATGACATGGTAGACACAGCCGGCACCATCACGAAAGCGGCTGACATCATGAAAGAGGCCGGAGCCCGCTCCGTACGTGCCATCGCCTCACACTGCGTCATGTCAGGCCCCGCCTCGGAACGCGTGCAGAACTCGGAACTGGAAGAGATCGTGTTCACCGACAGCATTCCGTACTCACAACGTTGCGCAAAGGTGAAACAGCTTTCCATTGCCGACATGTTCGCCGAGACTATCCACCGCGTAATGACAAACGAATCTATCAGCTCACAATATCTGATTTAAAAGCTTAAATTCATACTCCAAACAAGAAAGGATTTGCAGTCTGTCGGATTACAAATCCTTTTTTATTGCCGCTCCCAGCCATTCACCATCCATCACACCTACCACAATGAAAATCCTCTGGCTCGACCTGAACAGCTCCTACGCACACGCATCCCTTGCCTTGCCGGCACTCCACGCACAAGTGAAAGACAACCCCGATTACGAATGGGATGTGGTGTCCGCCACCGTCAACGAGAATCCGGGACTGATTGCCGGTCATGTCTACGGACGGCAACCCGATCTTGTCGCAGCCACCTGCTGGCTGTTCAACCATGAGGCACTGACGCATATCCTCAGCCGGGTCAAGGCGCTGCTGCCACATTGCATGATGGCGTTGGGAGGGCCGGAGTTTCTGGGAGACAACGAATGCTTCCTTCGCCAGAACACTTTCATCAATGCGGTGTTCCGCGGCGAAGGGGAAGACACATTCCCCAAATGGCTGGAAATCTGGAACGAGCCGGACAGATGGGAAAGCATCACCGGCCTCTGCTATCTGGACCACAAAAACCGATACCACGACAACGGACTGGCGCGGGTCGTGCATTTTGACCGGCTGGTTCTTCCCGAAGAAAGCCGGTTCTTTAACTGGAGCAAGCCTTTCGTGCAACTGGAGACCACGCGCGGATGCTTCAACACCTGTGCCTTTTGCGTAAGCGGATCCGAAAAGCCTGTCCGCAGTCTGCCCGTCTCTGTCATCCGTTCACGTATCGAAACCATCCACCGACACGGCATCCGCAACATACGGGTACTGGACCGCACTTTCAACTATAGCGAAAACCGTGCAAAAGCATTGCTCAACCTGTTCCGGGAGTTTCCCGACATCCGTTTTCATCTTGAAATCCATCCGGCCCTGATTTCCGACGGACTGAAAAAGGAACTTGCCGACATGCCTGAAGGATTGCTCCACCTGGAAGCCGGCATACAGAGCCTGCACCAGGACGTGCTGACGGCAAGCCAACGGACAGGCGGACTGGATGACTCACTACGGGGTCTGGAATACCTCTGCGGCCTGCCCAACCTTGAAACACACGCAGACCTCATCGCCGGACTTCCCCTCTATCACCTGGAACAGATATTCGAGGATGTACGTACCCTTGCCTCCTACCATGCCGGAGAAATCCAACTGGAATCACTGAAAGTGCTTCCGGGAACAGAAATGCGCCGACATGCCGAGAAATTGGGGATAGACTACTCACCCCTCCCACCCTACGAGGTCTTGAGAACCCATGAGATTTCTCCCGACGAACTGCAGACGGCCCGCCAGCTTTCCCGCCTCATCGACGGATTCTACAACGCGAAAGCCTGGCAAGGCGTCACCCGACAACTGATAGTGAAGCAAAAAGACTTCCTCCGCCGTTTCCTTGACCACCTTGTCGGCATGGGGGTCATTGACCAGCCGCTGAGTCTGGAACGGCGTGGCGTAATACTCTACGAATTCTGCCGACAATGCTATCCCTCCTGTCTCACGTCTGTCACACGCGCATGGATCGAGGCTGGAATGTCACTCAAGAAGTCCCCTGCCGGGAAAGTACGTACCAAACATGTGATCCCTCCGTCACACTGGCAAGTCAAGTCCGGCATCTACAACGAGACATTACGCCTGTGCCGCCTTGACGATCCCGACACAAATACCATCTTCTGGTACGGTTTCAATACCGACATACAGCATCCCGTCCCGGTGTTCCAGGCCGTCTCTCCCATCGGATCCATCGAAGAGTGACCGGACACAATTCACCGGACAAAGATTAGGAAAATAGACACACAAATTATAACTTTGCCCGGATTTTTCAGACTAGACTATGTACGTATTCCGATCCATACACGAAATCACCAACACCATTGCAGTAGCCAGAGGACTGCTCACGGCGATGTTCGAGAAAAGGAAATCACTCAGTTTCCGCTATGCCGACGCACTCGCCCTGCTCAAAGACGATGAGAACCGCCTGAAACTTCTTCTTGAAAAAGAAGTCATCCGACAGAACGGCAATTTTGTGGAACTCGACGCACGCTTTCTCGATTTTTTCGAAATGTTGCTTGAGGCGAATGAGGAAATCAACACTGCCGCCATCAACGAAAACATCGAGTACCTGCACGAACTGATGGACTATTATGGCAAGGAACAGATCGCATCGCGCAAGGAAAGCTATGTGAGAAACATCAAGATGACTTTCCAGAAAATCGAGCGGACCACCCTCCGTAACGTCATGAACCTGCAAAGCAGCATCGACCATGCCTTCAAACATGAGCCGACCTACCAGATAAAGATCGCCAAGCTTGAGAATCTCGACAAGAAGCGCGTCAATATCCAGCAGCTTATCGACACCACGGAGAACCTGATCCTTCATGAGGAAAGGAGATTCTTCCAGCAAGCCACTGACGAGGAACTGCAACGCATACTGCTCGAACTAAGGAGCGGACTGCAGCTCTCCGCCCACAGCCTGATCCGGGCGCAACAAGACATCATCAACTACCTGAACCAGATAAAAAGCCAGGTCATTCTGGTAGAGAAAATCAGGAAACTGAAATACCTGCATGACACCTTTGAACTTCGTGCGCGGAGCAACCTCACCGAAGTAGTGGCACGGGAACACTCGGTACTCATGGAAGGCACCCCACCTTCATCGTTCAAGCTATCCGTGAACTATCTGGGCACCGACGAGGCACGGCCCGTGATACTCAAAGTGCTCCGCAACCTGCAATACCGCGAGACCGTACGCAGCAACGAGGCCGGAGCGTTCAGCGAGGAGGATATGGAAATACCTGCCATGTACGAGCAAGTCATCGACCTCGACGAGACGACAAGCGATTATCTGCAAGCCCAGGCTCAGGTATGCTGGAACAACGCTCAAGCCAGACAGGAAGACCTGTTCTCCTATCTGATGCGGTATACCTTCAAACGGGATGTGGGCGAGCAGGAACGCACCACCATCTTCTGCCAGATTGTCTCGCTCTATGAGTCGCAGTTCCGCATCAGCGACACATACGGAACCTATAAGGAATTTGAGTATGCCAAGGTATATCCGGCCTGACACCACACTCTTCCACAATACAAAAAAACAAGAAATAAAAACGCCTTGACGTTTTACTTAAAACGCCCTGACGTTTTGCCTGAAACGCCGAAGCGTTTTTCCAAAAACGTCAAGACGTTTTTTCAGGCCTCGTAGAACACTGTAACATAACCATTTAAAAAACCGAAATTATCCGACCGACATGGAACTGAACATACGAATACCCGACCATACGTCCGTCCTTTTCGACTACCTGCAGAAAGGGCAGTTCATCTGCTCGAACAGTTGCGACGAGACGGTACGCGACATGTATGAGATGATAGACGACAATTTCGAGGCGCTCTCACTCTATTTCTTGCAGATTGGCTACACGCTGGAGCGCGGAAACGAATATTTCTACTTCTCACGGACAGAACCCCGGGCCACTCTCGAGCAGAAAATCCTGCGCGCATACTACTGGATTGACGTACTTGACCTGTTCAAGACTTACGACGAGACATTCGGTGCGGGCTGCCGCTTCCAGCCGGAACAGATTCTGGTGGAAGCCAACATCAACGTGGCCCTGCAAAACAAGCTCGACGGAATGAGAAAACACTTCTCCGACAGGGAAGTCCGCAAGGACGTGCTCGACAATATCATCCGCCAGCTCGCAAAAGAATCGTTCATCGAACTGGAAAACGAGAAATCGAACACCTACAAGGTGCTCAGCGCATGGCACTATCTGGAACGATTGATAGAAAGCATCCAAATTTTTGACGAAACAGAAGAAGAAAATGAGAAACCTGAATAGAATCATTTTTATCAACAGTGCAAACATCCCGTATGCCGATGACATCTATCTGGACGGAAATGTCCACTTCATCGGCACCCAGGGAGTAGGAAAAAGCACCATCCTGCGCGCCATCCTGTTCTTCTACAACGCCGATACCCAGAAACTGGGAATCCCTGTGGAAAAACAGAGCTATACGGAATATTATTTCCCCTACTCCAACTCATACATCGTCTATGAGGTGGCCACAGAAAACGGGGCGTTCTGCATACTCAGCTTCAAGTCGATGGGACGTGTGTGCTACCGCTTCATCGACTCTCCCTACCGCAAGGAGTTCTTTATCGGAGAGAACCGTACGGCATATTCCGGCACCGACCGCATCCGCGCGGCACTCGATCAGTGGAAGGTGGACTACTCACGCATCATCTACACATACGACGAGTACAGGAACATTCTGTACGGAAACGGGACAGACCCGGAAATGGGACGCTACGCGCTTATGGAAAGCAAACAATACCAGAATATACCACGCACCATACAGAACGTGCTTCTCAACTCCAGACTCGATGCCGAATTCATAAAGAAGACCATCATCTCATCCATCAACGAGGACGAGACAGCCATTGACCTGAACACCTATAAGGAGCATCTCAAGAACTTCGAGACCCGTCTGCGCGACATCGAGGAGTTTCAGAAACGGGAGACCCAGAAGCAGGCAAAGGAAATCACCGCACTCTCACAACAAGTGTCCCGCCAACAGGCGGCACTGGTGCAAGGATGTCGCGAACTGGCCACCGCCTACCGCAAGGCAACGGAAATGCTGCCGCAATGGAACGGAAAAAGACAAAAAGCGGAAACGGAACGCGACGGATTCGTGAGGCGCAGACAGGAAATGCAGGAACAATCGCGCCAACGCTGCGACAAGATGCAGGAAGGACTGGCCGTTCTGAACAATGAACTGCAAAAAGCGCTGAAAAAACAGGAAGAATACGAGCTGCAGCAGATAGAATCGGTCATCGAACGTTCGACACGGAAAGACGAATGGAAAAACCGCCGGCAGGGCCTGCTGGAAGAGCAACGGATCCTCACTTCACACTACACGGAAATATCCGCCAAATACAAGTCGCTCATACAGAATCTTGACCAGCAATGGAACAAGATCCACGAAGCGAAAATCAGACAATTGGAAAGAGTGAACGACGAATGCAACGCCCGCATCGAACAAGGCCGGCAGCAACACGAGGCGGCCACCGAGACGGTCTACCAGAAATACGAGGAGACATCACTCCGCCTGCATCCCGAGAAAAGCGCCAGACTGAATGAACTGACGGCACTTGACTATCAGATGCGCCTTTGCCGCAAGGAAAACTATTTCGAGAAGGAACAGGAAGAACTGAAGCACCGGATCCAGTCGTACACAGGACTGCACGCGAGCAAACGCAACCGTATCGACAATTCACAACTGGCCATCAGGCAACTGACCTTGCAATGGGAAGAGGAACTACAGAAAGGCACCAAAGAAAAAGAAGAGGCAATGGCCAGGCTGCATGCCGAACAACTCCGGCTCCGCCCGCGTGTGGAGGAACTTGACACATTCCTGAAAAACAGCCGCCGTACCTTTCAAGGCTGGCTGAAGGACAACAAGAAGGGATGGGAGGAAAACATCGGAAAGCTATGCGACGAGTCTATCTTGTGGCAGACCGACCTTTCACCGCAACTGACCGCCAACGGAGACGGATCATTCTTCGGAGTCACCCTCTCACTGGATACGATCGACCGCCACATCAAGTCCATCAATGACTATCAGGCGGAAAAAGAAGCGGGCGAACAACGGTTAAAAGAAATCACCCTCGCCCTGCAGCACCTTCAAGGGGAGAAAGATATGCTTGCCGACCAGCTCAGGACCAAATACCAGCCGAGAATCAAGGAACAGAAAGACATCATCAGCCTGCAGGAATACGAGCTGGAAAAACTGGAACAGCAATACCGACAGGATATGCTCGATCTGGAAGAATGGAAAAAGAAGGCGGGCGAAGAATGCCGCCGGAAACTCGACACTCTCGAGAAGAAAAAGGCGGAACTGGCATCAGGACTGAAAAGAATTGATGAAGAACTGGGCAACCTGAACAACGCGAAGAACGAAGAGCTAAACAGGCTGAGACAGGATTGGAACAGCCTGCAGCAAGACATCGCACAAGAAAAAGAAGAACAGACAAGCACCATCCGGAAAGAGGACAAAGAAGAACAGGCACGCATCAATGCCGAAAAAGCAGAATATGAATCGCAGATGAAACAGGAGCTGCACACGCAAGGTGCCGACACGGAACGCCTGCAGCAGATTGCCGGGCAACTGAACGACATCGACCGTGAACTGCTTTTCATCAAAGAACATTCGACACAAATCATCGAATACCGCAAGGACAAACGTGACCTGATTGACCACATCCCCGAATGGAAAAGACAACAAGCAGAACAGAAGCAAGCCCTGCATCAGGAAAAAGAGAATCTGAAAAAAGAGACAGCGGCGCTGCAAGAGGAAATAACACGCCTTGACAAGGAAGTGGCAGAATCCGTACAGGAAGTATCGCGTCTGCAGACCGACCGCGAGGCTTTCGGCAAGATAACCGCCTACGACTGGTACAAGTCGCATCAGGACATATTCAGCGATGATTATCCCACTGGCGACATCATCACCCAGAAGTCGTGCGTGGAGCTGATCGGCGAGCTGGGACGCGCCGACAACCTGTATCTCACACTCCAGAACAGGCTGCGCAAGGAAGTGAACCTCTTCACAGGACACTTCGACGAGGACAACACATTCAAGTTCCAGACAAAGTTCACCGACGACTGGGAGTATCTGCGTTTTGCCGACGAGCTGTCAGACTTCATGGAAGAGAACAAGATCAATGAGTTTGTACGCCGCATCAATGACGAGCATTCCGATATCTTCAAACGCATCAGCATGGACGCTTCCATGCTGACCGCTTCAGAAGATGACATACAACACCTTATCGGCATGGTGAACAAAGGATTCCAGACATGTAACTTTGTGGGAGTGATCCAGTGCATCGAAATGAAAGTGGAAGAAAGCAGCAACCGTGTGGTCAACTGCCTGCGGGCCATCCACAAATACTACACGGAACACGCGTATGATCTTACCCCCGGCACCAACCTGTTCTCATCAGAAAACGAGAAGCTGGTGAAACAGGAGGCCATTTCCCTGCTGCGCGACTTCATCAAGGAAATCCATGCCTACCGTTACGAGAGCATCCGCCTTTACGATTCGTTCGAGCTCCGCTTCCGCATCATCGAGAACGACAACGACACAGGTTTTGTGGAAAGACTCTCGAACGTAGGTTCCGAAGGCACGGACATTCTGGTAAAAGCCATGATCAACATCATGCTGCTGAACGTGTTCAAGGAAGGAGCCTCCCATAAGTTCAAGGATTTCAAGCTGCACTGCATGATGGACGAGATCGGCAAGCTTCACCCGAACAATGTGAACGGTATCCTGAAATTCGCCAATGACCGCAACATCATTCTCATCAACGGCTCGCCCACCGAGCTGAACCGTGATGCCTACAAGCATGTATACCTGCTCACGAAAGGCGCGCAAAGCAAGACCCGTATCGTACGGCTGATATCTGACCAGAAACTGTAAACACGCCTTATATTACTCCCCCCATAAAATAGCCTTGAGACTTCTTGAATGCAGTCTCAAGGCTATTTTGTTATGCCCTTGCACGAAGAGACTGAAATCAGTATGAACAAAAGAATCCAAGCGCTCGCTACCGTCAAGTTAGAAGTGCAACTCCGTCACCGCCTACCTCCGTCCTTGGAGCGTAGCGGAAAGGGCGGAGGTAGGCGGTGGTAGCCCGGCAACGGGTCAACCGGCAATACAAAATAAAAAAGGGAGACCGCCGTCTCCCGAGGATTAATTACTTTTGT
>DWVR01000008.1 GCA_019120125.1 Candidatus Phocaeicola excrementigallinarum
GAGCAGCAATCACAAACTCTTTTCCCAATTCGCCGGAACCCAGCAAAAGTATTTTCTTAGTCATAAGTCCTAAAATTAAACCTTCTTTTGGCAAAGATAGTGAAAGGTGAGCGGAGAGGCAAACGAAAAACAAAGTTTTTCAGGACAAAACATTAGGACGCACGAGCCGTGCGTCCCTACAAAAGTGGAAATATGTCAAAACGGAGAATAAACCACCGTGGAAATATTTCGAAAACAAATGAATCCCGTTCTCAATTTCAAAACGGAGGATAAACCACCGTTTTTCATTATTCATTATTCATTGTTCATTGTTCATTATTCATTATTAATTATTAATTATTAATTATTAATTAAAAAGGTGTTCTCCGGGAAAAGGAAAAGCGACGTATGGAATACACTATACATCATGTATCCTGCAGCTATCAACCATAACAGAATCAGCAATACTTTAGTCCAAGTAGACATAGGAGTCTGACGACCGAAACTCTGCATCAACAGCTGCAACAGACCAATGACCGGAAGCGCCACCACCATCAGCCCACAAAGAGCAAAAGTGATAGCCGGACCAGACATACTACCCAATGCCTCCCAATCTACGTATGGCATAATATGGTAGAAAATAGCTGGGACACTGGCCAGAACTCCTACAGCAGCCAAGGCCAAGGCAAAGAGTACGACCAAAGCTCCCAACAAGCAAGGCACCAGACAGATAGCAATGATAACCAGAATAATTTTCAGCACTCCCCCGATGAAACGGGCAAAGCCGCTCGCCAGCTGATGCAGGACAGACTGGGTCTTCTCCGAGCGGATGGATTCATTCACCCGTTCGAAACCATCGGTCACCGCCTTTCCGATACTGTCCACATTCACCGGCTCCCCCCGCATCTGCAGTTTTTCGGTTGCCGTACGTGCCAACGGCATGATTATCCAGGCGATCAGATAAATGAAGATAAAACCGTGGAAGATCAGCCCTATCAGAATAAAAGCGAGACGTACCCAGGTCGGGTCCCATCCCAGGTAAGCCGCCCAACCGCTGGCTACACCTCCCAGGATGCGGTCGTCCGGGTCGCGGAACAAACGGCGGGTCGCAGTTTCCGACGGGTCGGCATCGGCAGCACGTTCCGAATCAGTCTCCCCTTCTTCCGAACCATCGTTCAGGTCCTCGGGTTTACCCATCCGGGCAATGACTGCCTCTACCTCCCGAATCGTCACTACCTGATGACCTTCGTGCAGATACTCGTTGAAGAGTTCGGCGATACGGTCTTCCATGTCGTGCACAATCTCGTCGGCCCCTTCGTGCTTCCGGAAGTGGTAACGGAGATTGTTCAGGTAGTTGTCCAATAAGATGTAGGCATCCTCATCAATGTGATAAACGGTACCTCCCAAATTGATTGTCAATGTCTTTTTCATGATTGTGTAGTGGTTAATAGTTTATATCTCAAATGATTCACGGTATCGGAAAGTTCATCCCAGGCTGATTCCAGTTCAGCCAGGAAATCCTCTCCCTGAGCAGTAAGCCGATAATATTTCCGCGGAGGCCCCTGGGTGGACTCCACCCACTCGTAGGAAAGCAGCTCATCGTTCTTCAACCGAGTCAGCAAAGGATAGAGTGTTCCTTCGACCACTATCAGCTTGGCTTCCTTCAGTTTCAGAATGATGTCTGAAGCATACGAAGGCTCGCGGTGGAGCAACAGCAGGATGCAGTATTCCAGCATCCCTTTACGCATCTGCGATTTTACATTGTCTACTTTCATTGTCTCTCAATCTTGTATAACACAAATATAGGTATTATCAGAATACCTTGTTATACATAGTACTATATTTTACTTATTTTAACAAGAATATCAGTCGGAAGCAGAGAAAATAAACGGGAAAATCCTATCTTTGTCCGTCGACAAATCAACTAAATCAACAGATACTATGTTTTACATCAGAAAAGCCACCACAGCGGATATTCCGCTGATTAACAACCTCGCCAAGCAGGTATTTCCGGAAACGTATAAGAATATCCTCAGTCAAGAACAGATTGATTTCATGATGGACTGGATGTATTCTCCAGAAAGTCTACGTAAACAAATGGAAGAAGAAGGCCACACCTATTATATCGCATACGAAGAATGTGAAGCGGCAGGATACGTATCCATCCAACCGCTAGACAAAGACCTGTTTGAGCTGCAGAAGATCTATGTGTTACCATATTACCAGAAATACCGTCTGGGCAGACAACTCTTTGAACAGGCCGTAAAGGCCATCCGGGAACTGCATCCGGAACCCTGTATGATGGAACTTCGGGTAAACCGCCACAATCCGGCATTGGGATTCTATGAACACATGGGAATGAAGAAATTACGGGAGGACGATTTCCACATCGGCAACGGATACTACATGAACGACTACATCATGGGACTGGACATCCGATAAATACGAATAAAAACGCCTAGGCGTTTGAAACAAAACGAACGGACGTTTGAAATGAAACATACACATGTTTTACTTCAAACGTCCGTTCGTTTTTTGAGCAGTCCAATTTCTATAGGAAGACGACCTTATTCAAGCCTTCCGCCTTCGTATTCCAGCAGGAAACGTTTCGTATCCAATCCGGCGGCATACCCCGTCAACTGACCGGAACTGCCCACCACACGGTGGCAGGGAACCACAATCAGCCACGGATTGTCGTGGCACGCCCCTCCTACCGCACGGACCGCCTTAGGAGAGCCGACAGCCTCCGCCACTTGGGCATAAGTCCGGGTTTCTCCATAAGGGATATCCAGCAATACCTGCCAGACACGCTGCCGGAACGGAGTACCTTTCCAGGCCAACGGA
>DWVR01000001.1 GCA_019120125.1 Candidatus Phocaeicola excrementigallinarum
GTTAGACGTAAGGGCCGTTTGTATGTTATTAACAAGAAAAATCCTAAGTATAAACAACGTCAAGGATAATTTATTATTTTTGCAAAAAAAATAATTTGTAGTATATGGCTATAAGAATAGTTGGTGTAGATTTGCCTCAGAACAAGAGAGGTGAGATTGCGTTGACATACATTTATGGTATCGGACGCAGTAGTTCAGCGAAGATTTTGGATAAGGCCGGTGTGGACCGTGACCTGAAAGTAAAGGACTGGACTGATGAGCAGGCGGCTAAGATTCGTGAGATTATTGGCGCTGAGTACAAAGTGGAAGGAGACCTTCGGTCAGAGATCCAGTTGAACATCAAACGTCTGATGGATATCGGTTGCTATCGTGGCATCCGTCACCGTCTGGGCTTGCCTGTAAGAGGCCAGAGCACTAAGAATAATGCCCGTACACGTAAGGGTAGAAAGAAAACAGTTGCAAACAAGAAAAAAGCTACTAAATAATAATTGTTGATATGGCAAAAAAAACAGTCGCAGCTAAGAAGAGAAATGTAAAGGTTGATGCGAACGGACAACTGCATGTTCATTCATCATTCAACAATATCATTGTTTCTTTGGCAAACAGCGAAGGCCAGATTATTTCATGGTCTTCTGCCGGTAAGATGGGATTTAGAGGTTCTAAGAAGAACACTCCTTATGCAGCCCAGATGGCTGCACAAGATTGCGCTAAAGTAGCGTACGATCTTGGCCTGAGAAAGGTAAAAGCGTATGTGAAGGGTCCTGGGAACGGGCGTGAATCCGCTATCAGAACTGTGCACGGTGCAGGAATTGAGGTTACTGAGATCATTGACGTAACACCATTGCCGCACAACGGTTGTCGTCCTCCTAAAAGAAGAAGAGTATAATTTGATAACCTATTCAATGTAACTTGATTTTGTTAATCTCATGGATTGCATTTCCTTTCTGTAATCGCGGCTGCAACAAATTGAGTTCATTATAACAATTTTAATTGGAAATAAAATGGCTAGATATACTGGACCAAAATCAAAAATTGCCCGTAAATTCGGTGAAGCTATCTTCGGAGCAGATAAAGTTTTGTCTAAGAAAAACTATCCTCCTGGACAGCATGGAAACTCACGTCGTAGAAAGACATCTGAATATGGTGTCATGTTGGCAGAAAAACAGAAAGCCAAATATACTTACGGCGTACTGGAAAGACAATTCCGCAACTTGTTTGAGAAAGCTGCTCGTAAGAACGGTATTACAGGTGAGATCTTGTTGCAGAGCCTTGAATGCCGCCTTGACAACGTAGTGTTCCGTTTGGGTATTGCACCGACTCGCGCAGCCGCTCGTCAGCTGGTTAGCCACAAGCACATTACAGTAGATGGAAATGTGGTCAATATCGCTTCTTATTCTGTAAAGCCGGGTCAGTTGGTGGGTGTTCGTGAGAAGTCAAAATCATTGGAAGTCATTTCGAATGCTTTGGCTGGATTCAATCACAGCAAATATCCATGGTTGGAATGGGATGAGAACTCGAAGACGGGAAAGATGTTGCACATTCCGGAAAGAGCTGACATTCCTGAAAACATAAAAGAACACTTGATCGTTGAATTGTACTCTAAATAATAATTAATTTCATGGCGATATTAGCATTTCAAAAACCTGATAAAGTATTAATGTTGGAGGCGGATTCCAAGTTCGGAAGATTCGAATTTCGTCCGCTGGAGCCCGGTTTCGGTATTACCGTTGGTAATGCTTTACGCCGTATTCTTCTCTCTTCGCTGGAGGGTTATGCCATCAATACGATACGTATTGAGGGTGTGGAACATGAGTTTGCCACTATTCCGGGTGTGAAGGAGGATGTCACTAACATTATCTTGAATCTGAAACAAGTAAGGTTCAAGCAGATAGTTGAGGAATTCGAAAATGAGAAGGTAAGCATTACCGTTGAGAATTCTACTGAATTTAAGGCAGGAGATATTGGTAAGTATTTGACCGGATTTGAAGTGTTAAATCCTGAATTAGTTATTTGCCATTTAGATTCTAAAGCAACTATGCAGATGGATATTACCATTAACAAAGGTCGCGGTTATGTTCCGGCTGACGAAAACCGGGAATTCTGCACGGATGTGAACGTAATACCTATCGATTCAATCTATACTCCGATCCGTAATGTCAAGTATTCTGTTGAGAATTATCGTGTCGAGCAGAAAACCGATTATGAGAAACTGGTGCTTGAGATTACGACGGATGGTTCCATTCACCCAAAGGAGGCGTTGAAGGAGGCCGCAAAAATCCTTATCTATCACTTTATGCTTTTCTCAGACGAGAAGATCACTCTTGAGACTTCTGACGCAGACGGTAATGAAGAATTTGATGAGGAGGTTTTGCATATGCGTCAGCTGTTGAAGACCAAGCTGGTGGATATGGATTTGTCAGTTCGCGCCTTGAACTGTCTGAAGGCTGCTGATGTGGAAACACTCGGTGATTTGGTACAGTTCAATAAGACGGATCTCTTGAAGTTCCGTAACTTTGGTAAGAAATCGCTCACGGAGCTTGATGATTTGCTCGAGAGTCTGAATCTGTCGTTTGGAACAGATATTTCTAAGTATAAATTAGATAAAGAATAAAAAATGAGACATAATAAGAAATTCAATCATTTGGGTCGTACTGCTTCTCACAGACATGCGATGCTTGCAAACATGGCTTGTTCTTTGATTAAGCACAAAAGAATCACTACGACCGTTGCGAAAGCGAAAGCTTTGAAGAAATATGTTGAGCCGCTGATTACTAAGTGTAAGCAAGATACTACAAATTCACGTCGTGTTGTGTTCAGCTATTTGCAGGACAAATATGCGGTTACTGAGCTGTTTAAAGAGATCTCTGTAAAGGTGGCAGACCGTCCGGGAGGATATACCCGCATTATCAAGACCGGTAATCGCTTGGGCGATAATGCTGAAATGTGTTTCATCGAATTGGTTGACTATGATCCGAACATGGCAAAATCAGCCGTGAAGAAGACCACTCGTACACGTCGTTCTAAGAAATCTTCCGTAGCTTCCGGAGAAGGTCAGACTCCGGCAACTGAAACAGTTGCTGCTTCTGAGGCTCCAGTTGCAGAGGAAGCTCCGAAAGCTGAATAATTTTTGTCTAGATATTTTGAAAAGGCCGGACACTGTTAAGGTGTTTGGCCTTTTTTAGGTTTCTAGCACTGAGTATATCTATAGAGAGTTTCGGTAAACAGTATAATGTTAGCGTAAGCATTCGACGAATTACAGGTCCTAACCTTTTATGTAAAGCAATAGCGACTGTCATTATAAACCTAATAGTTGCAGTCGCTATTATTTTGTTGAACCTATATGTTGCATCCGTTGGCAGTTGCCAGATTCCGCGTTTTGTTTTGTCAATATGCTTTACGGAAGTTGCAATTTACATTTGTGTGGAAGCAAATTCAAGAGTTCCTCACTTATACAGGACATTTGGAGATGATCTCATTCAATACCTCTAGGATTGATGTCGTATTGTTCCGAGGCGGGTGTCCGTTTTCCAGACACTTCATCATATTGTTTCATCGCACAGGTTTTCAATTTTGTATATACGTTTCCTGGGCCAGTTCATATTCGGCTATCTCCTTATTATTATCAAGGGTCTGTTCAAATGGTGGGAATATATAAGGATTTGTAAGAATACAAAAATCCCTGGCAACATTGTTGTCAGGGATTTTTGTGAGTGGTGCCAACGGGAATCGAACCAGTGACACAAGGATTTTCAGTCCTTTGCTCTACCAACTGAGCTATGGCACCTTTTGCTTTTGCGTTGCAAAGATATGGAAAAAAATCAAGTCACAAAAAGAATCCGGATTTTTTTTACAGGAAATATTTTTCAGCCAATCTCATAAATTATAAATCTCACAAATATGAATAAAAAAACGGGGGAAAATTTTGGCGTTGTCAAAATTATGGTTACCTTTGCACCGCAATCGGGAAATAAGTTTGCAATCGGAATGTAGCGCAGTTGGTAGCGCACTACGTTCGGGACGTAGGGGTCGGGCGTTCGAGTCGCCTCATTCCGACAAAACGGCAATTGATTCGTTCAGTTGCCGTTTTTGTTTGTCTGCTTCTTCCCCTTAAATGAATTTTCTGCTATTTTTTTGTAGTGCAGCAGATTATTTATATCTTTGTCAGCGAATGGATGAAGGGTGGGGGCGTCAGGCTCCTTTTTTTATTCTTAATAGTTAATGCATGGTAGATAAAGATTTAGTAACTCGGATAGTGAGCGAATGGCTGGAAGATAAAGAGTATTTTCTGGTCGATCTTACTGTTAGTCCAGATGACAAGATTGTAGTGGAGATTGATCATGCCGATGGTGTATGGATAGACGATTGTGTGTCGTTGAGTCAATATATCGAGTCCAGACTCAATCGTGATGAGGAGGATTACGAGCTGGAGGTGGGCTCGGCCGGTATCGGTCAACCGTTTAAAGTATTGAAACAATATCTCATTCATATTGGAAGTGAAGTGGAGGTAATGGACAAGAGTGGAAAAAAGTGGATCGGAACCCTTTCTGCCGCAAATGAGGATGACTTTACCATTGAAGTGGAGATGAAGGTAAAGCCGGAAGGGGCAAAACGTCCGAAACTGGTGAAGCAGGAACTTACATTCACGTACAATGATATAAAATATACCAAATACTTAATTAGCTTTAAATAATTATGGCCAAAAAAGAAGAAACCGTGAGTTTGATTGACTCATTTTCTGAATTCAAGGAATTAAAGAATATCGATCGCACCACAATGGTGAGCGTACTTGAAGAGTCTTTCCGCAGTGTGATTGCAAAGATGTTTGGTACGGATGAGAATTATGATGTGATTGTGAATCCGGATAAAGGGGATTTTGAGATCTGGAGGAATCGTGAAGTGGTTGCCGATGACCAGTTGACAAACCCGAATATGCAGATATCACTGACGGAGGCCCGTAAAATAGACGCTTCGTATGAGGTGGGTGAAGAGGTAACGGATGAGGTGATTTTTGAGAAGTTCGGTCGCCGTGCCATCTTGAATCTCCGTCAGACTTTGGCGTCAAAAATTCTGGAACTTGAAAAGGATAGTCTGTATAATAAATATATCGATAAGGTAGGAACCATTATCAGTGCCGAAGTTTATCAGATCTGGAAAAAGGAGATTTTACTTCTGGATGATGAAGGTAATGAACTGCTGCTTCCGAAAACAGAACAGATACCGAGTGATTTTTACCGTAAAGGTGAGACGGTACGTGCAGTGGTTGCTCGTGTGGACAACAAGAACAATAATCCTAAGATTATATTGAGCCGTACATCGCCGGTTTTCTTGCAGCGCTTGTTTGAGCAGGAAGTGCCGGAAATTAATGATGGGTTAATTACTATTAAGAAGATTGCCCGTATTCCTGGTGAAAGAGCCAAGATTGCCGTTGAGTCGTATGATGAACGTATTGATCCTGTGGGAGCATGTGTGGGTGTAAAAGGCTCTCGTATACATGGTATTGTGCGTGAATTGCGTAATGAGAACATAGATGTTATCAATTATACTTCCAATATTCAACTTTTCATTCAACGTGCATTGAGTCCTGCAAAAATCTCATCAATTCAGATGCATGAGGAAGAAAAGAAGGCAGAAGTATATCTCAAGCCGGAAGAGGTTTCTTTGGCTATTGGAAAGGGAGGATTGAATATCAAGTTGGCAAGTATGCTGACCGAATATACCATCGATGTATATCGTGAGGTAAGTGATGAGGCTGTTGATGACGAGGACATCTATTTGGATGAGTTTAAGGATGAAATTGATGAATGGGTGATCAATGCGATTAAAGGGATAGGATTGGATACGGCAAAGGCTGTCCTGAACGCGCCGCGTGAGATGTTGATTGAACAGGCTGATTTAGAAGAGAATACGGTTGATGATGTGATAAAAGTGTTAAAAGCAGAGTTTGAAAAATAATTTGTTGTTTGCGCTCTGAGTGTGGCTCGGGGCAAGAGACTTGTCGGGTGAGCAACTGGATATATTCGGACTCTATTAAAAATTTTTGTATATGGCCATAAGATTGAATAAAGTTACAAGAGATTTAAATGTGGGAATTTCTACGGTTGTGGACTTTTTGCAGAAAAAAGGCTACGAGGTGGAGGCGAATCCCAACACGAGAATTACTGAGGAACAATATGACGCGCTTGTCAAGGAGTTCAGAAAAGATAAAGATTTGAAAATAGAGTCTGAGAAAAAAATCCAGGGGCGGCAAAACAAGGATCGCAACAAGGCTTCTGTTTCTATTGAAGATATTCGTCCGGATTTGAAAAAGACGGAGGAGATCCAGACAATCGTATCTGAGGATTATCGGCCGAAAGTGAAGACCGTAGGTAAGATTAATCTGGATGAATATAACAGGAAGGGAACAAAGCCAGCTCCTGCTGATACTGGAAAGGCTTTACAGCAAGTTGAGGTAATGCCTGTTCCAGATAAAAAGGAGGAACAGTCTGAAACGGTTGTCTCGTCAGACGTACAGTCTGACTCGGGTGTGGGGAAATCACAGGCGGCCGATGACAAGAAAGAACAGGGACAATCGGAAAAACCAGAGAGAGAATTGAATACAGAACAGATGGAAGAACGAAAAGATACGCCACTTGAAACAAACTCCGTTGTCGTGGAGCATAAAGAAGACGGAATATTCAAAATCCGTCCTACTGAGTTCAAGTCCAAGATTAATGTGGTGGGACAAATTGACCTTGCCGCGTTGAATCAGTCTACGCGTCCCAAAAAGAAATCGAAGGAGGAAAAAAGGAAGGAACGTGAAGAAAAGGATAAGCAGCGTCTGGAACAGCGTAAACAGATGAAAGATGCCATTATTAAGGAAATCCGGAAGAATGAGGATAAGACAGACCGGTTGTCTGCGGAGGAGAATGGTTCGAAAAAGAAAAAACGTAACCGCATCAATAAGGAACGGGTGGATATTTCCAATGTGGCAATTAATGGTACGGTCTCCAGAAATGAGAAGCCTGCCAGAGGCAATAACAATGCAGGGCAGGGAGGCAAACATAACAAGGACCGCTTCAAGAAACCTGTTGTCAAGCAAGAGGTAAGTGATGAAGATGTGGCAAAGCAGGTAAAGGAAACTTTGGCACGCCTTACAAATAAAGGTAAGAACAAAGCGGCAAAGTACCGTAAGGAAAAGCGTGAGAATATTCAGAACCGCCAGCTGGAGCAGGAGGAACTGGAACAGGAAGAAAGCAAGGTGCTGAAACTGACAGAGTTCGTGACAGCCAACGAGCTGGCAAGCATGATGAATGTGCCTGTTACTCAGGTTATATCCACATGTATGAGCGTTGGCATTATGGTTTCCATAAACCAGCGTCTTGATGCGGAGACAATCAATCTGGTGGCTGAGGAGTTCGGATTCAAGACGGAATATGTCAGTGCTGATGTGGCTCAGGCGGTGGAAGAGGAAGCTGATGCGGAAGAGGATCTGGTTCCACGTCCACCTATCGTAACGGTGATGGGGCATGTGGACCATGGTAAGACTTCGTTGCTTGACTATATCCGTAAAGCCAATGTGATTGCAGGAGAAGCCGGGGGAATTACGCAGCATATCGGCGCTTATAACGTGCAATTGGAAGATGGAAGACACATAACGTTCCTCGACACTCCGGGACACGAAGCGTTTACTGCGATGCGAGCCCGTGGTGCAAAGGTGACAGATGTGGCCATTATTATTGTGGCGGCGGATGACAATGTGATGCCTCAGACAAAGGAGGCTATCAATCATGCAATGGCGGCTGGTGTGCCTATTGTCTTTGCGGTCAATAAGATTGATAAGCCGAATGCGAATCCGGACAAGATTAAGGAGGAGCTGGCCAACATGAACTTTCTGGTGGAAGAATGGGGTGGCAAATACCAGTCACAGGATATTTCCGCAAAGAAAGGAATTGGTGTCAATGAGTTGTTGGAGAAGGTATTGCTCGAGGCGGAAATGCTTGACTTGAAAGCAAATCCGAACAGAAAGGCTACGGGATCTATAATAGAGTCTTCATTGGATAGAGGACGTGGTTATGTGGCTACCTTATTGGTTTCCAACGGAACTCTTCATGTCGGAGACATCGTGTTGGCAGGAACTTCATATGGAAAGGTGAAAGCCATGTTCAATGAGCGCAACCAACGTATGAAACAGGCGGGTCCTTCAGAACCTGTGTTGATTCTGGGATTGAACGGAGCGCCTGCAGCGGGTGATACTTTCCATGTGTTTGAGTCTGAGCAGGAGGCTCGTGAAATCGCCAATAAGCGTGAGCAGCTGCAGCGTGAACAGGGTTTGCGTACACAGAAGATGCTGACGCTTGATGAGGTAGGACGTCGTTTGGCTTTGGGAGACTTCCATGAATTGAATGTAATCGTGAAAGGTGACGTGGACGGTTCTGTGGAAGCATTGAGCGATTCGTTGATCAAATTGTCCACTGAGCAGATTCAGGTGAATGTCATTCATAAGGGAGTCGGACAGATTTCGGAGTCGGATGTTTCTTTGGCTGCCGCTTCAAATGCGATTATTGTCGGTTTCCAGGTACGTCCTTCCAATAACGCCGCCAAGCTTGCAGAGCAGGAAGGTGTGGATATCCGTAAATATTCTGTCATTTATGATGCTATTGAAGAAGTGAAGTCTGCAATGGAAGGCATGCTGGCTCCAACATTGAAGGAGCAGGTAACGGCAACCATTGAGGTGCTCGAAGTATTCAATATCAGTAAGGTCGGAATGGTTGCGGGAGCTATGGTGAAGACCGGAAAGGTGAAACGTACCGACAAGGCACGTATTATTCGCGACGGTATTGTGGTTTATACCGGAGGCATCAATGCTTTGAAACGCTTTAAGGATGATGTGAAGGAGGTCGGTACAAATTTTGAGTGTGGTATCAGTCTTACCAATTGTAATGATTTGAAGGTAGGCGATGTGATAGAGACATACGAAGAAGTGGAAGTAAAACAGACGCTCTGATTTGTCCGTATTAGATATTGATTGTTTAAATAGAAAGTGCAGGTTACATCGGCTTCACAGTTGCTTGATTCAGTGTGGTTTGTGTAATCTGCACTTATTGCTTTTAATCTATGGATTCGTTGGATTGGATTATACTGGTCATTTTAGGCGCAGGTGCTGTGCTTGGTTTCCTGAAAGGTTTTTTCAAGCAGTTGGCTTCACTGGCCGGCTTGATTGGGGGACTGTTTGTGGCACGTGCCTTGTTTGTCCGTGTGGGCGAACAGATGGCTGAGACTGTCGGGACCTCGGTGACTTTCGCGCAAATCCTTTCTTTTTTCCTTATTTGGCTTTTAGTTCCGATATTGTTGTCTCTACTTGCGTCTGTGATTACGAGAGTGATGGATGCCGTACATTTAGGGATTGTCAACCGTTTTTTTGGCGCGTGTCTGGGACTCGTGAAATTTGCCCTGTTTCTTAGCCTGGCGATTCATTTTATCGAATTTGCCGATTCTAAAGACAGTTTGATTCATGAAACTACAAAGCACAGTTCTTTGTTATATTATCCGCTGGCGGAACTTTCAGAAGCGTTTTATCCTGTCGTTCGGGAAGCGACTCTGGATTTGATGAAAACAACAGATTTATAATATATATAAGATATGCAGATAGAACCTAATAAATATGTGAAGGAATTGACGCAGGAGAAGTATAAATATGGCTTCACTACGGATATTCACACTGATATCATAGAGAAGGGATTGAATGAGGAAGTTGTCCGGTTGATTTCCTCTAAGAAAGGGGAGCCGGACTGGCTGCTGGAGTTTCGTCTGAAGGCTTTCCGCTATTGGCAGACGTTGGAAATGCCTGAATGGGCTCATCTGAATATTCCTGAGATAGATTATCAGGCAATCTCTTATTATGCTGATCCAACTCGAAAGAAAGAAGGACCGAAGTCAGTGGATGATATAGATCCGGAGTTGTTACGAACATTTGATAAGTTGGGTATTCCTCTCGAGGAAAGACTGGCCTTGAGTGGTATGGCTGTGGATGCGGTGATGGACTCGGTTTCTGTAAAGACTACATTCAAGGAAACGTTGATGGAAAAAGGAATCATTTTCTGTTCTATCAGTGAGGCTGTGAGAGAACATCCGGATCTGGTGAGAAAATATTTGGGTTCTGTGGTCGGTTATCGCGACAATTTTTTTGCTGCATTGAATTCTGCGGTGTTCAGCGACGGATCGTTTGTCTATATTCCGAAAGGGGTCCGCTGCCCGATGGAACTTTCTACTTATTTTCGTATCAATGCGGCGAATACAGGGCAGTTTGAGCGTACGCTGATTATCGCTGACGATGACAGTTATGTGTCGTATCTGGAGGGGTGTACGGCCCCGATGCGTGATGAGAACCAGCTTCATGCGGCGATTGTGGAGATTGTGGTATTGGATCGTGCCGAGGTGAAATACTCTACCGTGCAGAACTGGTATCCCGGTGATGCCGAAGGAAAGGGTGGTGTGTATAACTTTGTGACCAAACGGGGAAACTGTAAGGGGATCGGCAGCAAGCTTTCATGGACACAAGTGGAGACGGGTTCTGCCATCACATGGAAGTATCCGAGTTGTATTCTGACCGGTGACAATTCGACCGCGGAATTCTATTCTGTGGCAGTGACCAATAATTTTCAACAGGCTGATACGGGTACGAAAATGATCCATCTGGGCAAGAATACACGATCCACTATTGTAAGCAAGGGCATCAGTGCGGGAAGAAGCCAGAACTCTTACCGGGGACTTGTGCGTGTGTCGGAGCGTGCCGACAATGCTCGCAATTATAGCCAGTGTGATTCGCTGTTGCTTGGCAGCCGGTGTGGCGCGCATACATTCCCTTATATGGACATTCATAATGAGACGGCGGTTGTCGAGCATGAAGCTACTACTTCAAAGATTTCTGAGGATCAGATATTCTATTGCAATCAGCGTGGAATCCCGACTGAGGATGCTGTTGGCCTGATTGTCAACGGATACGCGAAGGAAGTCCTTAATAAGTTGCCGATGGAATTTGCGGTTGAAGCACAGAAGTTGTTGTCTGTCTCGTTGGAGGGAAGTGTAGGATGATGGCTGTCATAACTGAGTGGCAGGTTGTCGGTTAGAAAGAACCAATAAAAATATAAGGATTATGTTAGAGATAAAAGATTTGCATGCCAGTATTAATGGCAAAGAGATATTAAAAGGCATTGACTTGACTGTAAAGTCGGGTGAGGTGCATGCGATAATGGGGCCTAACGGCTCAGGGAAAAGTACGTTGAGCAACGTCTTGGTTGGTCATCCGGCGTATGAAGTGACAAAAGGTGCGGTGACATTCGACGGGAAGGATCTTCTGGCTATGAGCCCTGCTGACCGTAGTCACGAAGGTTTGTTCCTTTCTTTCCAGTATCCTGTGGAGATACCCGGAGTGAGTATGGTGAATTTCATGCGTACGGCTGTCAATGAGCAACGGAAATACAGAGGATTGCCGGCTTTGACGGCCAGTGAGTTCCTGAAACTGATGCGCCAGAAACGTGAGATTGTTGAGCTGGACAGCAAACTGGCTAACCGTTCTGTGAATGAGGGATTCTCTGGAGGTGAGAAGAAACGTAACGAGATTTTTCAGATGGCGATGCTGGAACCGAAGCTGAGTATTCTCGACGAGACGGATTCCGGACTTGATATTGATGCGTTGCGTATTGTAGCCGATGGAGTGAACAAGCTGAAGACTCCTGAAACAAGCTGTATTGTGATTACGCACTATCAGCGTTTGCTTGACTATATCAAACCGGATGTGGTGCATGTGCTGTATAAGGGACGTATCGTGAAAACAGCCGGACCGGAACTGGCATTGGAACTGGAAGAAAAAGGTTACGATTGGATTAAGAGAGAATTAGGTAAATGAACATGAAAGCAGAACAGCAATATATTGATCTTTTCACACAATACGAAGGTTTGATATGCCGGCAGAGTGCGGAGGCCCTGAACACTCCAAGAGCAAAGGCTTTCGCTGATTTTGAGAAACTGGGATTCCCTACCCGGAAACAGGAGAAGTATAAGTATACGGAAGCTGACAAGTTTTTCGCTCCTGATTATGGCTTGAACCTGAACCGTTTGGAGTTTCCTGTCAATCCGTATGAGGTGTTTAAGTGTGACGTGCCCAATATGAGTACCTCGCTTTATTTTGTCGTGAATGATTCATTTGACAAACATGTCCATCCTTCTTCCCGTCTTCCGGAAGGGGTGGTTTTCGGTAGTCTGAAGGACATGGCTTTGGCTTATCCTGAACTGGTGAAGAAGTTTTACGGCAAATTGGCGGATACTTCCGAGGATGCCATTACCGCTTTCAATACAATGTTCACACAGGATGGAGTGTTGATGTATGTGCCGGAAAATACGGTGGTGGAACGTCCTATCCAGCTAGTGAACATCCTTCGTGCGGATGTGGATTTCATGGTGAACCGTCGTGTGCTGATCATTTTGGGTGATGGTGCTCAGGCAAAACTGCTGATGTGTGACCATGCGATGGATGAAGTGAATTTCCTGGCGACTCAGGTAATAGAAGTGTTTGTAGGGAAAGATGCCGTTTTCGATTTGTATGAGTTGGAAGAAAATCACAACAGCACAGTACGTTTCAGTAATCTGTATGTGCGTCAGGAAGCTGGAAGCAATGTATTGCTCAATGGAATGACGCTGCATAATGGTACTACACGGAATACGACGAAGGTGTTGCTTGCCGGACGTGGTGCCGAGATCAATTTGTGCGGAATGGCCATTGCCGATAAGAACGAGCAGGTGGATAACAAT
This sequence comes from Candidatus Phocaeicola excrementigallinarum, assembly GCA_019120125.1. GTDB lineage: Bacteria > Bacteroidota > Bacteroidia > Bacteroidales > Bacteroidaceae > Phocaeicola > Phocaeicola excrementigallinarum. The sequence goes on from DWVR01000001.1 coordinate 12,787, forward strand.
ACGTTTATCGACCATTTGGTGCCGGACTGTACGAGTAACGAGCTCTTCAAATATGTGCTCGATGACCAGGCAGTGGGTGCGTTTGCCGGTAAAGTGTTGGTGCGTGAAGGGGCTCAGCATACGGTTTCCCAGCAGACTAATCGGAATTTGTGCGCTACCCGGGAATCGCGTATGTATACCCAGCCTCAGTTGGAGATCTATGCGGACGATGTGAAATGTTCTCATGGGGCTACTGTGGGGCAACTCGATGAAAATGCTTTGTTTTATATGCAGCAACGGGGTATCAGTGTGAAAGAGGCGCGTTTGCTGCTGATGTTCGCTTTTGTCAATGAGGTGGTCGATCATATCCGGATGGATGCCTTGAAGGACCGCCTGCATTTGCTGGTGGAAAAACGTTTTCGTGGTGAGTTGAACAAGTGTCAGGGATGTGCTATTTGTAAATAAGTTCCGGAACAATAATTTGATGATAATGTACGATGTAAATGAAGTCAGAAAAGACTTTCCTATCCTGTCGCGTACGGTATACGGAAAGCCGTTGATATATCTGGATAATGGGGCTACGACTCAAAAGCCTCGTTGTGTGGTTGATTCGATAGCCGATGAATATTATTCGGTGAACGCCAATGTGCATCGTGGGGTTCATTTTCTGTCCCAGCAGGCCACGGAGTTGCATGAGGCAGCCCGTGAGACAGTACGTAGGTTTGTTCATGCGGGAAGTGTGTCAGAGATAGTCTTTACCCGTGGAACAACGGAGAGCATCAATCTTGTGGCTTCTTCGTTTGTATGTAGCCAGATGAAGGCTGGCGATGAGGTGATTGTGTCTGTAATGGAACATCATAGCAATATTGTGCCGTGGCAGCTGCAGGCTGAGCGTTATGGGATCGTGCTGAAGGTGATTCCGATGAATGATAAAGGGGAATTGCTGTTGGATGAATACGCACGGCTTTTTTCTGAGCGCACAAAGTTGGTTGCCGTCACGCACGTGTCAAATGTGCTCGGTACCGTCAATCCGGTCAAGAGGATGATTGAGATGGCCCACGGGTATGGAGTTCCGGTTTTAGTGGACGGTGCCCAGAGTATACCGCATATTCCGGTAGATGTTCAGGAGCTTGACGCTGATTTTTATGTGTTCAGCGGACATAAGGTTTATGGGCCTACCGGCATGGGGGTACTTTATGGCAAGGAGAAATGGCTCGACCGGCTTCCACCGTATCAGGGTGGGGGTGAAATGATTCAGAAGGTCACTTTTGAGAAAACCACATTCAATGAACTTCCGTTTAAGTTTGAGGCAGGAACCCCGGATTACATCGGTTCTACGGCGTTGGCCAAGGCATTGGATTATGTGTCTGCCATCGGCATGGACCAGATTGCTGCCTATGAGCATGAACTGACTTGTTATGCAATGCGGCGGTTGAAAGAGATTCCTGACATGAGGATATTTGGTGAGGCTGACCAGAAAGGCAGTGTCATTTCTTTTCTGGTAGGCAATATCCACCATTTTGATATGGGGACCTTGCTTGACCGATTGGGTATTGCGGTGCGTACGGGACATCATTGTGCGGAACCTTTGATGGACCGTCTGGGTATTGAGGGGACAGTACGTGTGTCATTCGCGCTTTACAATACGAAAGATGAGATTGATATTTTGGCGCAGGGCATAGAACGGGTAGTGGAAATGTTCTGTTAATATCTGTTTATTGGGAAGGAGTACTGTTGAAAATATGTTATAAAACACGAATTTGTAGCCCGTAAATTTGGAAAAAGGTGTAAAGTCCGTATCTTTGCACTGTGTTTTTCATAGTATTAGATTTTAAGGTTAACAAAGGTTGGAGTACAGCGGTACTCCTTTTTTTATGCCTTTATGTGGGGACATTCATTTACGGTCTTGATGAACTTATTCGGGATGTCAAAAAGGAGGCCGTCTCAAGTTTCATTTTGAGACAGCCTCGGAATTTCTCGCTTTGTTCTCTGAGATAAAAAGCATGTATTTTCTTTGCTACATTGTCAGGAAAGAGAAATCATAGTTTATTGGATATGGTCCGCATGATTTTGTTGAGCGCGCCAGCATTTTCCCGGACATATTCATCGGCAAGTTTCCCAGCCTCTTTCAGATATGCCCTGTCATTGAGTAGCCGGTTCATCAGGTCATTGAAGTCTTTAGAGCCATGTATCTCGAATCCTCCGTCGCATGCCAGCAGGCCTTGAGCCTCGCGGAACCTCCTGTTGTTCGGTCCGAAAATGACTGGCATACCGTATACGGCAGCTTCCAGTACATTATGGATGCCGACACCGAATCCGCCGCCGACATAGGCAATCTCTCCATAACGGTAGATGGATGACAACAGACCGAAACAATCGATGATCAGGCAGTCTGCGTCGGCAATCGTTTCTTTGGTGGCCTGTGTATACCGTATTGTCTTGCGGGTGACTTTTCCCATAATCTCTTTGATGTGGCTCTCGTCAATCACGTGGGGGGCGATGATGAACTTCAACTCCGTATGTGAATTAAGGAAAGGAATGAACACATCCTCATCGGGTGCCCATGAACTGCCTGCAATGAAGGTAAACGAGTCGCCTTTGAACTTTTCCACCAAAGGCAGTTCCTTAGCCTGGCGGCAGATTTCGATTACCCGGTCGAAACGGGTGTCTCCCGCTATGCTGGTCTGGTCTACTCCAAGCTGGTGCAATAAACTGACCGACTCATTGTTTTGGACAAAAAGATGGGTGAATGTATGCAATACCTTGCTGTATTCTTTCCCGTACCATTTGAAGAATATCTGGTCCTTACGGAAAATGGAAGATACGCTGTATGTGGGGATATGGTGTTTGTAAAGCTCATTCAGGTAATTCTGCCAGAACTCATATTTGATAAAGAAGGCCATGTAGGGGTGCGTCAGCTCAATGAAACGTCTCGCATTGCGTGGTGTGTCTATCGGGAGATAGCAGACTATATCCGCCCCTTTGTAGTTTTTCCGCACTTCGTATCCTGACGGAGAGAAGAATGTCTGTAGAATCTTGTATTTGGGATAATGCTTATGGATTTCCTCGATGAGCGGGCGTCCCTGCTCGAACTCTCCTAACGATGCGGCATGGAACCAGAGATATTTTTCTCCTTTCACTGTCTTTTCTTCCAATATTCGGAATGCCTCTTCCTCGCCTTTGCGCATCAAGGCTATTTTCTTATTGAAAAGTGCAGCCAGTCTGACTGCACTTGAATAAAGATGTATGATTAGATTATAAATCATGCTGTCCGGTTATTTGAGCACCTCTATCGCACGGCGCATGCGTGTTATGGTTTCTTCTTTGCCAAGAACGGATGATATGTCAAACATATGTGGACCCTTTCCTTCACCTACAAGGGTAAGACGGAAAGCGTTCATGATGTTTCCAAGGTGATAGCCTTTGTCCTCAATCCATTTCATGACCACCTTTTCCTGGTTTTCCAGAGAGAAGTCATCTAATGATTCCAGCAGGTCCGCCAGTTCGGTCATGCATTTTGCCGAATCTTCTTTCCAACGTTTCTTTCGGGTCTTTTCATCATATTCAGTGGGTGCTACAAAGAAGAACTTGCAGGTTTCCCACAGTTCGTTGACGAAGCTCACACGTCCTTTCATCATTCCGACCACGGTGATCACCTTGTCCATCGGCGCTTCTATGCCATGTTCTTTCAGGATCGGCATGAACATGGAGGCGATTTCCTCGTTGCTCTTCATCAGGATATACTCATGGTTAAACCATTTTCCTTTTTCATAGTCAAATCTGGCTCCCGCCTTGCTGCAGCGGTGCAGGTCGAACAGGCTGATGAGTTCGTCCATAGACATGATCTCCTGGTCATTTCCCGGATTCCATCCCAAAAGGGCCAGAAAGTTGATGACCGCCTCTGGCAGATAGCCGGATTCGCGGTAACCTGACGACACCTCACCGGTTTTCGGGTCGTGCCATTCCAAAGGAAATACAGGGAATCCCAGACGGTCACCGTCGCGTTTGCTCAGTTTGCCGTTGCCTTCGGGCTTAAGCAGCAGGGGCAGATGGGCGAACTGTGGCATTGTGTCTTCCCAACCGAACGCACGGTACAACAGCACGTGCAATGGTGCGGAAGGCAGCCATTCCTCACCGCGGATTACGTGTGAGATTTTCATCAGATGGTCATCTACAATATTGGCCAGATGGTAAGTCGGAAGTTCATCGGCCGATTTATAGAGCACCTTGTCATCCAGAATGGAAGAGTTGATGACCACGTCACCGCGGATGATGTCATTCACGTGAACCTCTTCGTCCGGTTCAATCTTGAAGCGTACCACATATTGTTTTCCTTCAGCAATCAGTTTGTCGACCTCTTCTTTCGGGAGTGTCAATGAGTTGCGCATGGAGTCGCGTGTGGACGCGTCATACTGGAAGTTCGGTACTTCCTTGCGTTTCGCATCCAATTCTTCCGGAGTGTCGAAAGCGATGTATGCCTTTCCGTTGTCGAGCAATACCTGTACGTATTTCTTGTATATCTCACGACGTTCGGACTGGCGGTAAGGGCCGTAGTTGCCTCCAAAGCTGACTCCTTCATCAAACTGGATGCCCAGCCATTTGAACGATTCCAGAATATACTCTTCTGCTCCTGGTACAAAACGGTGTGAGTCAGTGTCCTCGATGCGGAAAACCAGATCCCCTCCATGCTGACGGGCAAACAGATAATTATACAATGCGGTACGTACTCCGCCAATATGCAATGCGCCTGTAGGGCTTGGCGCAAAACGAACTCTTACTCTTCTTTCTGACATAGTGGATTTTATCTAAAAATACGCCGCAAAATTAATCTAAATTTCCCGTTTTTTTCTTATTTTGCACCAAAATATACACAGTAGATGAAAAGTTTATCAACCAAACGTAAGTTCTCTCCTAGAGAGTTGCTTTATAAATGTGTCCTGTTTTTAGTCACAGTGACCGTCATTGTCTGTTTTCTCCCTCGGGAAGGGCGTTTTAACTATCAGTTTGACATAAACAAGCCTTGGAAGTACGGGTTGCTTCAGGCTTCTTTCGATTTCCCGATTTATAAAGGTGATGGGGAGATGCGAAAAGAGCAGGATAGCATTATGAAGAGATATGCTCCTTATTTTCAGGTTAATAAGGCGGTAGGTACTCAGATGCTGGAAAAGTTCCGGAATGATTATGATTCCAGGCTTCATGAGGTGATCCCTTATCCTGCCTATCGGCAGCATCTGACGCGGATGCTGACAAAAATATACGCGGCCGGAATCATTGCGCCAAACGATTTGTCGCTGTTGCAGAAAGACAGCATATTCCGGATTCAGGTGGTTGACCAGAACACTTCTGATTTGCTGGAGGTGGGAGAGGTGTATACCTTTAAAAAGGCGTATGAGCTTTTGATAGATTATGATACCGTGCGCTATCAGAAAGCCTTGCTGCAACGTTGCAATCTGAACGAATACATTGTGCCGAATCTGGTTTATGATGTGGAGAAGTCTGAAGCGGCCAGACAGGACCTGCTGGATGAGCTTTCATGGGCCAATGGGTTTGTGATGAACGGGCAGAAAATCATCGACCGTGGAGAAATCGTGGATGAGCATACCTATAGCATCTTGAAATCTCTGGAGAAAGAATGGGACAAGCGGAGTGAGACGGTTACGGAGAAGCGTCTCACTTTGTTGGGCCATCTGCTTTTTGTGGCGATTCTGATAGGTTGCCTTATGGTGTATCTGGAACTGTTCAGGCATGACTATTATGCCAAGCCGAGGTGTCTGGCCCTTTTGTTCATTATCATCATTATTTTCCCTGTGATATGTTCCTTGATGGTGGAGCATGCGTTTCTCAGCATTTATATCGTGCCTTTTGCCATGATTCCGATGATGATCCGTATTTTTCTTGATTCCCGGACTGCGTTCATGGCACATGTGGTTGCCATACTTGTCTGCTCCGTATGTTTGAGGTCTCCGCATGAGTTCATTCTTCTGCAGACGCTTGCCGGTATGGTAGGCATCTACAGTCTGCGCGAACTGTCCCAGCGTTCCCAGCTGTTGCGGAGCGCGTTGTTTGTGGCCTGTTCGTATGCTGTCATGTATCTGGCGCTTGACCTGATTCATGTGAGTGATCTGGCGCAGTTGAACACGAACATCTATTTTAACTTCATTTTAAACGGTATTTTTCTGTTGTTCACTTATCCTCTGCTGTTTATATTGGAGAAGATATTCGGATTTACCTCAAACGTGACGCTGGTTGAATTGTCGAACATCAACAACAAGCTAATGCGTGAGATGTCGGAAGTGGCTCCTGGTACTTTCCAGCATTCGTTGCAGCTTGCCAATCTGACGGCTGCGGCCGCCAACCGTATCGGTGCCGACAGTCAGCTGGTGCGTACAGGCGCCATGTATCATGATATCGGGAAAATGCTGAATCCTGTTTTCTTTACCGAGAATCAGACCGGAGTGAACCCACATGACCAGCTGGGCTATAAGCAAAGCGCGCAGATTGTCATCAATCATGTGGTTGATGGGATGAGACTGGCTGACAAGCATGATCTCCCACAGGTGATTAAGGATTTCATCCAGACCCACCACGGAAAGGGACTGACTAAGTATTTCTATATATCTTATGTAAATGCCCATCCGGGCGAGGAAGTGGATACGGAAGCTTTTCGTTATCCGGGGCCGAATCCTTTCACGAAAGAGCAGGCCATTCTCATGATGGCAGATGCTGTGGAGGCGGCGTCACGGAGTCTTCCGCAATACACCGAGGAAAGCATCTCCTGTCTGGTGGACAAAATCATCGACGGACAAGTGGGCGACGGATTCTTTAAGGATTGTCCGATTACTTTCAAGGACATCGCCACTGTCAAGGCGGTGTTTAAGGAAAAGCTGAAGACCATGTATCATACGCGTATCAGCTATCCGGAGTTGAAGAAATAAGAATATGTCGTGGCTGAAGAGTCGGGGGCAAGGGCACAGAGATGCGGAGTCTTTTGTTTAGCCGGTTTGCGGAATGCTTTTCCTGCATCTCTGTGCCTTTCCTTTATCTCATTTCAGTGTAGGAGATTTTGTCCATGTCTCCGTAATCCAGATTCTCGCCCGCCATACCCCAGATGAACATGTAGTTGCTTGTTCCTGCGGCAGCGTGGATTGACCATTCCGGTGACATGATAGCCTGCTCGTTGGCCAGCCATACCAGACGTTCTTCTTTCGGCTCGCCCATCAGATGGCAGATCATGTTTCCGGCAGGGACATTAAAATAGAAGTAGGCCTCGATACGGCGGCTGTGGGTGTGTGCGGGCATGGTGTTCCATACGCTTCCCGGCTTCAGTTCTGTCAGTCCCATTTGCAGCTGGCATGGACCTTCTTCAAGCACATTGTTGACAATCAACTGGTTGATGACACGGTCGTTGCTCTCCTCCATTTTTCCTGCAGGGAAAGAGTTGGCTTTCAGCGAGCCTTTTCGTCCTTCGATAGTAATCAGTTGGGTCTTGTATTCCTTGTGGGCGGTAGCGGAATTGATGTAGAATTTGGCTGGTTTTCCGGTATCTTTACTTTTAAAGGTTACTTTTTTGTTGCCGCGGCCTACATACAGCGCGTCTTTGAACTTCAGTTCATATTCTTTTCCGTCAACTGTTACGATACCGTCACCGCCGATATTGATGACACCCAGTTCACGGTTGAACAGGAAATAAGGTGCCTTCAGGGCATCGAAAGTGTCGAGGCTGAGTTCCTTGGTTGCGGGTACGGCACCTCCGAAGATGAAACGGTCGTACATGGAATATGTCAGGTTGATCTGATCGTTTACCATGACTTTGTCCATCATGAAGCTGTTACGCAGTCTTTGGGTGTCGTAGGTCTTGACATCTTGCGGATTGCATGCCGTTTGCATGCGTACATTTACCTGAGCGTCTGCCGTCAGGACAGCCACACCCAGCATCATTGCCATTGCAAATTTTCTCATAAGTTTAAGTGTTAATGTTTGTCATTATTGTTTTTCTGTGTCTTTCATTTCCTTCAGTATCCTCGTGCGGTTATAGATAGCCAGTCCTAAAGTGAGGATGACCAGAATGGCAGAACCGATAATCTTGAGGTGGTATACGGCATGAAAGATAATCCATGAGAATATGCTGGACGCGAAGTCTAGTGCGCCTCCATTGAAGCCGTCCGGAATCTTTACGGCCGTGTCGCCTGTCTTGACAAATACGTCCTGAGCAGCTTGCGTAAAAAACGGCGCCAGGTCGGTCACGAAATACAGTCCTACAATCAGGCTCACCAGTCCGATGATGAATGTTTTCGGTACATTTCCTTTTGTAATGGGTAGTACGGCCGGAAACAGATAGAACATTCCGGCCAGAGATGCCAGAGGCAGGAACTGGTTGCCGGGAAGCACTACGGAAAGGAACAGGATGACTGGAATCAGCAGCAGTGATACCACCAGTGTTGTCGGATGGCCGATTACCAGCGCAGGGCTCATGCCGATGTTCAGACTGGCGCTGTTCTTGAACCTGTGGGCAATCAGATTGCGTGTGGCATCAGAAATGGGTCGGAGTCCCTCGATGAAAAGTGAGGTGATCCGGGGAATCAGTTCCATGACAGCTCCCATTTTGATGCCTAGTCCTAGAATGGAGGGAATGCTGTCCGTCAGTTCCTTGCCGTCCTTGCAGGCCAATGCACCTATGGCACATCCTACAATCACCCCCAGGAATAAAGGGTCGCCCATGATGCCGAATTTTCTTTTCATCCCTTCTGCGTCGATGTCCAGCCTGTTGAATCCGGGAATCATGTCAAGTGCTTTGTTGATGATGAGCGCGAACGGCACGAAACCTTGGCAGAAAGGCTGGGGGATGGAAATGCCGTCTATTTTCTCGTAATAGGATTGGAATTGTCTGCAAGTCAGGTCTGCCATCACCAGTGTGATGATGTAGCAGATGATGGCCGCAAAGAAGCCCCACCAGATATTGTCCGTGGCAAAGTAGACAACTGCTCCGATGAAGGCGAAGTGCCAGTAGTTCCATAAGTCGATGTTGACTGTCTTGGTGGTCTTGGTCAGCAGCATGATGATGTTGATGCCTAGACAGACAGGAATGATGAACGCGCCTACAGAGGTGTTGTAGGCTACTGATGCGGCTGCCGGCCAACCCATGTCGAAAATCTGGAGGCTGAGGCCATATATTTCGGTCACTTTCTTCAGCGGTTCCCCCAGGCTGCTGGTCAGCAAAGCGGTGACAACGGAAAGTCCTACGAATCCGACTCCCACCAGTAGGCCGCTTCTCAGAGCCTTGCCAAACTTGATTCCGATACACACCCCTAGAATTGTAAATAAGATAGGCATCATTACGGCTGCTCCCAGCCCAATGATATAACTGAATACTTGTTCCATGTTTTTCTTCTCTTAACGGATTTTAAGTTTAGGATTGATTTTTGAAGGTCAAAAGTATACCCTTTTCTTTGAATATGCAATGCTCCGTCTGGTATTTTTATTTCTTTATTTATTATATAACATTATTTTGTTATCGCACACGGAAGAGGGTTGTAAGGAAAAATGAGGTTCTGTCTCATGAATTGTTTTTTCCAGGCGCCTTGGTCGGGCGGCCTGTAATATTACTTCCGTTGGCTTCTGTTAACGTATGGATGAGGTCTTGTTTAAGAAAAAGGGAAGAAAACAAGAAAGGATTACTGCTCACGCGGTAATCCTTTCCTATTTGAGTTAGTAAATCAAATTTGAGAGAATTGAAACTTCACAGCCTCTTTCGTTTTTTAATTTTGTAAGCACTAACTGTTATATAAAAGCAAATGAAAATGTTCTGTTATCGTTTGTGGTTGTTGTCCGATGGCGTTTGTGGCTGTCTGGTGTGCATGATGGTCTTCAGTGAGTCGCTTTCGTAAGCCACCTGCGGGTCGCTTGCATGGTTCTCAAACTGGTCGTACACATACACAATGCCGTTGGACTGATTGACGCTGGTATGCTGCACCACTCCACCGATTGTCAGCAAAAGCAGTATTACGGCTGCTGCCTTAAACAAGGGTTGGAAGCGGGTGTAAAGTGACAGATGACGGGCTTTCACCACCGGGCGCTCGATTTCGTTCAGAATGCGCTCTTCAAAGTCATTTCCCAACTTCATATTTCCGGCCTTTTCCTGATAAATGAACAGAGACTGGTACCGCCGCAGATAGGCGGGTACTTCTTTCTGCTGAAAGAAGATGCGTAGAATCTGCTCCTCTTCGGCAGAGGTCTCGCAGTTCCAATAGCGTTCCAAAAGTTGTTCAATGTACTTATAGTCCATAGTCGTTTATTCCGTTTATTTCAGTCTTGATACGTTGGCGCGCTCTGAACAGGTTCACTTTCACTTGTTCTTCGGTGATGCCGAGTATCTCCGCTATTTCCTTGTAGCTTTTCCCTTCAATGTCTCTCAGCTGTACAATGGTACGTTGCTTTTCGGGCAGGCTGTTTATCGCTTGGTGTATCAGCCGGAGCTGCTCATCTTGTTCAAACAGTTTTTCCGGGGTCAATGTGTCCGGCATTTCCTGAGCCTCCGGTGTCAGTTCCATGTTTCTGGCTTCCATCTTCTGGCTCCGGTCGATGGCCAAGTTTCGTGTGATAGTCATGCAGTATGATTCTATCGACTCAATCTGTTGCCATTCGTCCCTTTTGTCCCATACCTTGATCAGTGTGTCCTGAACAATATCTTCCGCTTCACTGCTGTCAAAAGTGATGCGCAACGCCAGCCTGAAAAGTTTGTCTTTCAACGGCAGGATATTGTCCCGAAAACTGATCTTGTGCATTGTTCTCTATAATAATGACGGGTGAGTGGTTGAAAAGTTACACTCACCCGTAATTTTTTTTGATTATTTTTTTATGATTGTTCCTGTTTCTTGCCCGATGCTTGAGGCGGAAGTGATGATGACCTGTGTGACACCTGCCTCTATGGCTGAGAAGGAGTTCTCCAGTTTCGGTATCATTCCTTCCTTGATGGTGCCGTTGTCCACATATTTTCCGAACAGTTCGGGTGTCAGGACGGGAATGACGCTGTCATCGTCATGCTCATTGGCTAACACTCCTTTTTTCTCGAAACAGTAGATGAGTGTCACGTCAAAAAAGGCGGAAAGGGCTTTGGCCGTTTCTCCCGCAATGGTGTCGGCATTCGTGTTGAGGATGTGTCCTTGTCCGTCGTGTGTCAGTGGAGCCATGACCGGCACCACATTCCGGTGGATAAGGGCGGCCAACGCCTCGGAGTCCACTTTTTCTACATCGCCTACAAATCCGTAGTCTATGTCCTTTACAGGGCGTTTCACGGAACGGATCACGTCCATGTCCGCTCCTGTCAGTCCGATGGCATTGACGCCTTTCGCCTGGAGTCCGGCCACGATGTTCTTGTTTACCAGTCCTCCGTAGACCATTGTGACCACCTTGAGCGTTTCGGCATCGGTGATGCGCCTTCCGTCCACCATTTTGCTTTCGATACCCAATTGTGCGGCGATACGTGTGGCCGAACGTCCGCCTCCGTGCACCAGCAGTTTGTTGCCGGGCATGGCAGAGAAATCATCCAGCAGGCGATTGAGGGTGTCGGCCTCTTCCACGATTTTTCCGCCTACTTTTATAATAGTCAGTTTTTCTTTCATTTTTTTTGGTTATTCCAGGTAAGTATATCCATAAAGTCCGGAGCGGTAGTTGCTCAGGAACTCTTTTCCTTCTTCCAAGGAGATTTTTCCTTCCTTTACCGACTTGGTCACCCATGTCTCGAGGGTGCGTACCAGTTTTTTCGGATTATATTGCACGTAATCAAGCACTTCTGCCACGGTTTCTCCGTCAATTACCTGATCGATGGTATAGCCTTTCTCATTGACGCTCACATGTACCGCGTTTGTGTCGCCGAACAGGTTGTGCATGTCGCCCAGAATCTCCTGATAGGCTCCGACCAGGAATACACCTATATAATAAGATTCCTTGTTCTTGATGGAATGCACAGGAAGATTGTGTGATACGTTGCGTGACGATGCGAAGTTGGCTATTTTCCCGTCAGAATCGCAGGTGATATCCTGTAGGGTGGCCGTACGGTCCGGACGTTCGTCAAGCCGTTGGATCGGCATGATGGGGAATATCTGGTCGATGGCCCAGGAGTCTGGCAGTGACTGGAACAGGGAGAAGTTGCAGAAATATTTGTCGGCAAGCAGTTTGTCCATATTGCGGAACTCCTCAGGCGCATGTTTCAGTCCCGAAGCGATCTGGTTGATCTCACGGGTGACTGACCAGTACATCCGTTCAATCTGAGCACGTGTCTTAAGGTCTACGATGCCATGACTGAACAGGTCAAGACTCTCCTCACGGATCTGTTGCGCATCGTGCCATGCCTCCAGCATCCGGCTTTGGTTGAGGTTGTCCCAAATATCATAAAGTTCATGCACCAGCTCGTGGTCATCCGGACTGACCTCAAACTCCTCGTCCATTGACGGGAGGGAAGCCGTTTCCAGTACCTCGAAAATCAGTACCGAGTGGTGTGCTGTCAGCGAGCGTCCGCTTTCGGTGATGATGTTGGGGTGGGGGATTCCGTTCTTGTTGCTGGTGTCCACCATGATGGAAATGGAGTCGTTCACGTACTCCTGGATGGAATAGTTGACACTGCTTTCACTGTTCGACGAGCGTGTGCCGTCATAGTCCACACCCAATCCTCCGCCGATGTCGACGAATTCCACGGGAAATCCCATCTTGTGCAGCTGCACATAAAATTGTGAGGCCTCGCGTAGCGCTGTCTTGATGCGGCGTATCTTGGTCACCTGGCTGCCGATGTGGAAATGGATCAGCTTCAGGCAGTCCTGCAACTTTTTCTCCTCAATGAAGTCGAGTGCCTCAAGCAGTTCACTGGAAGTAAGTCCGAACTTGCTGGCATCGCCGCCGCTTTCTTCCCATTTTCCGCTGCCCGATGAGGCCAGTTTGATGCGAATACCGATATTCGGGCGTACGTTCAACTGTTTGGCCATTCTGGCGATCAGGCGCAGCTCGTTCAGTTTCTCTACGACCAGGAAGATACGTTTGCCCATCTTCTGTGCCAGCAGGGCCAGTTCTATGTAGCTCTCATCCTTATATCCGTTGCAGATGATCAGAGAATCGGAATCCGTATTGATAGCAATGACGGCATGAAGTTCGGGCTTTGATCCGGCCTCCAGTCCAAGGTTGAATTTCTTTCCGTGGCTGATGATTTCCTCTACCACCGGACGCATCTGGTTTACCTTGATGGGGTAGATGATGAAGTTTTCCGCCTTGTAGTCATATTCTTCGGCAGCCAGTTGGAAGCAGCTGGATATTTTCTCGATACGGTTGTCCAGTATGTCCGGAAAGCGTACCAGCATGGGGGCGGTCACATCCCTGAGCTGGAGCTCGTCGACAAGTTCCTTGAGGTCGACAGCCACACCGTCTTTTCTAGGGGTTACCACCACATGTCCTTTGTCATTGATGCCAAAGTACGAGACGCCCCACCCCGTGATGTTGTAGAGCTCTTCTGAATCTTCAATACGCCATTTTCTCATTTCACAACATAGTTAGTTCTTTATGGTTTATACTTTATCTAGGTCTTGTTCATATCCAGCAGGTTTTCCAGCTGCGTCACCGAACTGTCAATCTGACTGTGGCTTTCCAGACGTTCCGCATTGAAGCGGTAACGGGCCTGTGAGTAGTAAGGCATTCTTTTCTCCAGTGCGGAAACGATTGTGCCCATCAGTTCGCCCTCGCTTTTGTCAGCAAGCAGCGGCCGTTTGGCTTTCGCCACCTTCAGGCGGCGGAACAACACTTCCGGGCAGACATCCAGAAAGACGGTAGAGCCTGCCTTGTTCATGAAATCCATATTGTCGAAGAAGCACGGAGTCCCTCCTCCGCATGCGATGACCACATCCTCGAATTCGCCCGCCTCGTGCAGCATTTTCCGTTCAGTCTCACGGAAGCCTGCTTCCCCTTTTTCGGCGAACAGTTCCTGAATGCTCCTGTGCATGCGTTCTTCGATATACCAGTCGAGATCGATGAACTCCAGTCCGCTTTTGCGCGCGAAAGCTTTTCCCAACGTGGTCTTCCCCGAACCCATGTAACCGATTAAAAAGATCCTTCTCATTTATTTTTTCTTGGCTTTCGCGCTTTTTGACTTGCGCATTTCCGCTTTCTGGTTCTGTAACTCAATGACTTTGAAGCATCCTTCCAGATTCAGGTCGGCCGGTTCTATGTTTTCCGGTATCTTATAGTTCTTTTTCTGGTAGGAGATATAGGGACCGTAGCGTCCGTTGAGCACCTGCATGTCCGGATTGTCCGGGAATGTCTTGATGACACGCCTGGCTTCCGCTTCCTTTTTTTCCTTCAGCATGCTCTCCGCCTCTTCCAGGGTGATTGTCATCGGATCCATCGTTTTCGGGATGGATACGTAATGGTTGTCATAGCGCACGTAAGGGCCGAACCGTCCCACGCCGACGGTTACCGGGAGTCCTTCCAGTTCTCCCAGCGTACGGGGCAGTTTGAAAAGTTCAAGCGCTTCTTCCAGTGTGATGGTCTCCAGTGAATGCTCTTTGTTCAATTGCGCGAAACGGGGTTTCTCCTCGTCGTCCGAGGTACCGATCTGGGCGACAGGACCGAACCGGCCGATTTTCACTGACACCGGCTTTCCGCTTGCGGGATCAGTGCCCAATACCCGTTCGCCGACTTTGTGCTCGCTTTTCGTAGCCAGTGACTTTTCCACATACGGATGGAAACTCTTGTAGAATGTCTCCATCATGTCAGTCCATTTCTCTTCTCCTTCCGCCACCTCATCAAACTTTTTTTCCACGTTGGCCGTGAAGTTGTAGTCCATGATCTGTGGGAAATATTGCAGCAGGAAGTCGTTTACCACACAGCCCACATCGGTAGGGAGCAGCTTCGACTTCTCGTTGCCGGTCATTTCCGTGAGTGTGTTTTCCGTGATACCGTTGTCTGTGAGCTGCAATACATGGTAAGGGCGCTGCACTCCTTCCTTGCTTCCTTTCTCCACATAGCCGCGTTGCTGGATGGTGGAAATGGTCGGAGCGTATGTGGAAGGGCGTCCGATGCCCAGCTCTTCGAGTTTGCGCACCAGGCTGGCCTCGGTGTACCGTGCGGGTGCCTGGGTGAAGCGTTCCACTGCCGAGATCTCTTTTCTGGAGAGCGGCTGGCCCACCTCAAGCTTGGGCAGCAGGCGGCTTTCGTCCTCCTGTTCCCGGTCGTCATCATACGATTCCTTGTAGACGCGCAGGAATCCGTCGAATACGATGGCCTCTCCGACAGCGACGAAATGTTTGTCGCTGTTGTCGATACGTATGTTGGCCGTAGTCTTTTTCAGTTCCGCGTCCGCCATCTGTGAGGCCAGCGTGCGTTTCCATATCAGTTCATACAGCCGTTTTTCCTGGTGGGTTCCGTCTATCGAGTCATTCTGCATATAGGTTGGACGGATTGCCTCGTGCGCTTCCTGCGCTCCTTTGGTCTTGGTGGCGTACTGCCGTGTCTGCACGTAGCGGTCGCCCATCAGTGAGACGATGGTGTCACGGCTGGTGTTCAGTGCCAGTTCCGACAGGTTTACGGAGTCGGTACGCATGTAGGTGATCAATCCGCTTTCATACAGCCTTTGTGCGATCATCATGGTCTGGGCCACCGTAAATCCGAGTTTTCGGGCCGCTTCCTGTTGCAGGGTTGAGGTGGTGAACGGTGGTGCCGGAGATTTCTTGACCGGACGGGTCACGATATCCTCAATGGTGAACCGTGCGTCCTTGCACAGTTCAAGAAATGCCTGCGCTTCCTCTTTTGTCTTGAACCGTTCGTTCAGTGTGGCGCGCACTTCCGCGTCATTTCCGTCGGTGAATACGGCAACAACCTTATAGGATGCCTCACTGACAAACGCGTTGATCTCGCGTTCGCGTTCCACAATCAGGCGCACGGCGACCGACTGCACACGACCGGCGGAGAGGGCCGGCTTGATTTTCCGCCATAGCACCGGCGAGAGCTCGAAACCCACGATGCGGTCCAGTATGCGGCGCGCCTGCTGGGCGTTGACCAGGTCGATATTGATATGGCGCGGATGCTCGATGGCCTTCAGGATGGCCGGTTTGGTGATTTCGTGGAATACAATCCGTTTGGTTTTGTCCGGGTCGAGTTTCAGCACCTCATAAAGATGCCACGAGATGGCTTCTCCTTCCCGGTCCTCATCGGACGCGAGCCACACCATGTCGGCTTTTTGGGCTTCCTCTTTCAGCTCCGCCACGATTTTCTTCTTGTCTTCAGGTATCTCGTAGATGGGCTTGAAATGGTCCTTGATGTCGATGCTGAAGGCCTTCTGCTTCAGGTCGCGGATGTGTCCGTAGCTGGAGCGTACCTTATAGCCTTCTCCCAGAAATTTCTCGATTGTTTTGGCTTTTGCCGGAGACTCGACTATGACTAGATTGTTCTGCATGATATTTCCGTATTCCTTTTGATTTTGGGACAAATGTAGGAAAAAAAGTTGAACATGGAAGAGCCTGTCACAAATTTTCCGGCAAAGTAGTCCTGTCGGGGTGTTTGGGTGTTGTTTTCATCCTGTATTATCCAATCACATTCTGTCAGGCACAACTGTCCGGCCGGTGTTCTTCTCTGTGCGGAAAGCCGACGAGGCTGTCTCAGAATAAAAATCCACTTTTATTTTGTCATCCTGAACGGAGTGAAGGATCTCGAAAACACAAGCTGATGCACACGAGATTCTTCGCTATGCTCAGAATGACATTACTTTTTGATAGCCGATTTTCATTTTGAGACACCCTCGTACACCGTATCAGTACAACCTCATGATCTCGCTGTTTGTCGTGGCTCCCTTATATTTTGACCTTTGCGGATTGAACACGTACCGCAGCTGCAGCATCACTCCGCAATTGTCCAGCTTCCGGTTCTTGTCGAACGTGATGCCGTTGACGCAGTCTGTCCAACGCTCCTTGTCCGTGTGGAACACGTCCATGACCTTCAGCCATACGTGAAGGCTCTTTTTGAACAACGAGGCGTTCAAGCCGATGTCCGTACGGAAATTGGGATGGAATTCAGCCAGATAAAGGTTGCCCGACGCGGTGCCCCACATGTCCACGGAAAGGTTGACGTTCGATGAAAGGCGGAACAGGTTGTCGAACTCGTAAGTGAAATAAGGCTTGTTGTAGTGCTGTCCTGCGTGGAGGAGCTTCTGCTTGTAGACCCCTGACTCCACTTTGGGCCGCCAGAATCCGAAGGTCGGCGCATAGCTTATGGAGGCGTGCCACTCGCGGTGGTGAGGAATGTTCACACTGGTGAACAATATGGCCCGCTGTCCGTCCATCATCTCGTTGGTCTGCATGATGCTGTTCTTGTACCACGTGTGGCTGATATTTATCATGAGGTCTTTCCACGAACACATGAAGTCCAGTATGTGGTCGTAGGCCGACTGCAGGAGCGGATTGCCGCGCTGGTAGGTGTATTTGTCCACATACATCGTGCTTCCGTTCAGCTGGCTGTAAGAGGGGCGGCGGATGTTGCTGCTGTAGCTTAGGGAAAGGGAGACACTGCCTCCGTCGTAGTCCGCCTCAAAATAAGGCAGCAGCTTGGTGTAGTTCCGGCTCACGTCTTCCTGCAGCTGTCCGCCGTGGAAATACTTGTAGTCCGCCAGGTCAAAACGTAGTCCGCCTTCCAGCGAGAAGTCGCCGAAGGTTTTCTCCATTGAGGCGAAAAGACTCCACAGCGTCTGCTCGTTTTTGTCGTCGCTCTCGGTCAGGTTTGTCCCGTCATTCTCGTCGGTGTGATAGGAACTCTTGTTGTCGGTATAGGACAATTCGGTTCCGTAGTGCAGCGTGCCTCCCCATATCTGGTGGGACATCTGGGCTTTGCCGACGTACAGGTGGTAGTTTCCGTCATCGTATGCTTCCACGTTCCGGTTCTGTTCCCAATATGAGGTGTATCCCGACCGGTTTTTTCCTGACATGTAGTCGAAGCTCACGTCCAGTTTGTTTCCTTCCCCGAACGAGGTGATGTAGTAGGCGTTCAGGATGTGTTGGGTGCGTTCTATGTTCTGGAGCAGCTCGATGTCCTCCGAATGGATGTCTGTACCGCTTTCCATATAAGTGCCCGCTCCGTACTGGTTGTCCCGGCCCGACGGTGTACGGGTGAAGTCGTATCTCACTCCGAAGTCGTTCACCCCGTCGTTGGAGAAGCTGAGTCCGACATTGCCGCCTACCGAATAGCCCCGGGTGATGTTGTTCAGTTCCTGCGCCACATTGACGGCTGTCTGCCCGTCGGTGAAGTCAAGGGTGTTTTTCACAGTGCTTTCCTTGTGGGTGTGCCTTGCGGTCACGCCTCCAAAAAAGTCCCATTTGTTCCACCGGTAGTTCAGGTCTCCGTAACCGGAGGCGTTGAAATGTTTTACCTGTACGCCCTCCGCCGTCACATTGGCGCTCAGGCCTTCTCCTTTCCTTACCGTGGTGATCCGGATGACGGCCCTTATGTTGTTGCCGTATTCCGCGCCGGGATGGAAGTCCACTTCCACATTCTTGATCTCATCCGATGCGAGCCTTTGCAGGTCGTCCGTATTCCGCACTTCCCGGTTGTCGATATAGATCCGGGGAGTTCCGCGCCCGATGACGGACACGCCTTCCGAGGTCCGGCTGATGAAGGGCAGCAGCGAGAGGACTTCGATGCTGTTTCCCGTGTTTGCCAGTATGGTGTGCTGCACGTTCACCCGCAGTTTTCCGTTGCGGAGTTTCATGGAGGGAGCGTTGCTTCCGTTCACCACCACCTCGCCCAGTCTTTCCTCATCGTTTGCCAGCACGATGGTTCCCATTTCCTCGGCCGCCTGGTGGTATGCCGTCTGAAAACCGATGTGGCTCACTCCTATCAGACAGTCATCCAGCAGAACGCCTTCACTCGTGTTCGCCAGCGTGAACTTTCCGTCTTCCGTCGTGACGGTACCTGCGATATAAGAGCTGTCCGTTTTTGTCACCAACACCACATTGGCATAGGGAATTGCCTTCTTGTCTAGATTGACGACCAGACCGTGGATGCTCTGTCCCGCAAGCGGAATGCAGCAGAGCATCTGTATGATTATGAACAGTGGTTTCATGCTTTGAAATGTAAAATAAATTCTTTTTTCATGTAGTTTTTCAGCAATCGGGATAATTCCCGATGCAGGATCTGGTGCTTTCAATCCAACGCACCTTCTTTTGTTGATTTTTTTTTGCATAGTTGTGTTATTTTGTTTCTTTTTTTTGGCAAAAGTAGTAAAAAATGTCAAATTATAGATAATATTTCCATAATCATTTTATAATATTTTTCATCGGAGTTCATTATTGTTTGCATTATATTTTTCATCATAAAAAACATTATGAAGTAGTATTCATGTATAAAAATTCAAAATTGTTCATTGCGTTCCTTCTGATAAAAATACAGTCCTGTTTCATTTTTTTGCTCATTTTGTCACGTGGCGGAATGGTCAGTTCACTCCTGTTGTCTGGTCTGCCGACTGCATGGTCCGGTCGCGCTGCAGGTTCACCTTCTGTCCGGAGCCGAAGGAATACGACAGGCTGATTCCGAACGAACGGGCGGTGATGTAGTTTGTCTGCGTGGTCCGGATGGACGGAAGCCTTGTCGTCTCGATGGTCTTGTGGTATTTGCTGAACGGGGAATTGGCGGTCACGGAGACATTCAACCTCCCTTTCAGGAAACTTTTTGACGCGTAGAAGGAATACATTTTCAGCGTATTTTTGGTTGACCACGGGTCGGGGAGATTCTTGTATATGCCTGCCGACGCGCCCAGACGGTAGTGCTCCGGAAGAAGGAAGTCGACCTTCGGCGTAAGGCTGTAGAACCAGTCCTTCTGGTCCAGACCGATGCCGGGGGCGGTCAGGTGTCTGACCCCTCCGTTTCCGTCCGCTGAGATGACCAGCCACTTCCGGGCGTCCCACCTCAGGTTGAACATCATCATCCCCTGGTCTCCCGTGCCGAGGTTGCCGTATGTGGACACCACCTTGTTGTCCGCGTTGAGATAGTCATAAGGCTGTATCATGTCGTCGTTGTGCGAATAAATCAGTCCCACCATCAGCGACAGGTTGTGCGGACCGTTGTAGAACCAGCTCAGCCAGACCTCGTGCGCGTACTGGGCTTTAAGGAGCGGGTTCCCCTGGCTGATGGAATAGTCGTTGCTGCTGCTGGCGAAAGGGTTCAGCATCTGCACGGACGGACGGCGGATGTTTGTCGAGTAATTGAGATAGAGGGCGTGTCTGTCCGCGGCCATCCAATATACCGATGCCGATGGCATCAGATAGAAGTTGTTGTTGCTGAAGTTGTTCGCCGCGTCCTGTGGGAGGCGCATGCTGAAGTGGTCGTGGTTGAATTTCACTCCGGCCTCCAGCATTGTCCTTCCTACTCGGCCCGAATAGGCGATGCTCCCTTCCACCACATTGTTGTCGTAATCCATCGAATAACGTTGTTCTGTCGTGGAACCGGTATCCAGCGAGCGTGTGTCCCCCGAGCGGTAGACATTCTTGGCGGAAAAGCGGATGTCATGCCGTGAGGATATGTCCCACAGGTAGGATGCCAGGCCCGAATGCTCGGTCATGCCTCCGTCGGTGTGCTGGAGGCTGCTGTTTCCCTCCAGTCCGTCTCCGTACCGGTGTTGGGTCAGGTGGCGCTTGTCGGGATTGTAGGTGAAATGGTAGCCGAGGGTGAACCTTTCGGTGTCCTTGTCGTCTGCCGCGTAACGGCGGTAGATGACATTGGCTTCCGCCGTGCCCGATGTGGCCTTGTTGGTGTTGTCGAGCCAGGTGATGCGGGGGTCTGTCTCCCTGTCCGGGGAGGTCTGCTCCCAGTGGTTCGTTATATTGGTCTGGTTGATACGTCCGTGCGCGTCGGCGTAGAGGGTGTTGAGGCTGTCAATCTGCCATTTCAGCATGGCGCGTAAGGTATGTGTGTGCCAGTCGCCGTCGCCGTAACCTTTTGTCTCCCATTCGCGCGGGCCTTCGCCGTCAGATCCGGGCTGCGAATAGGCGATTTCCACCGGCTGGTCCCTTTGGCCGTCAAGGCCGTAATTGTAGGTCATCGAGAAATCCACCTTGCCCTTCCTGACCATTCCGAGCAGGGAGCCGTTGGCGTGCGGCTGCGAGTTTCCCCCTCCGCCGAGATTCACCGCGTACCCGTCCACTGAAGGGGTCTTCAGCACGATGTTGATGACGTACCGTCCGGCGTCAGGCCCGTATTTGCTGGTGGGGTTCGTGATGACTTCCACTTTGGAGACGGAAGAGGCCGGAAGGGTCTCCAGAAACGCCTTGGGCGAGGTCTGTGCCATCTCGTAGGGTCTTCCGTTCAGATAAATGCTGTACTCGGACGAGCCTTGTACGGAGATTTTTCCGTCGTAGTCCACCTGGACAAGGGGCACATAGCCCAATGCCTGGAGCGTGTTCTCGTCCTGCGCCCGCTCGTTGGCCGACATCTTGTAGCTCAGCCCGTTTTCTGTCAGGGAGGTGAGGCGTGCGTTTCCGTATACGGTCACTTCACCGAGCGACTCCGAGGAAGGGGACAGGACAAGACGGACCTGCCTGTCCGGATGCGCGTCCAGCCGGATGCTGTCTCCTGTCATGCCGAGCGCACTTGCCTTCATCCGCAGGGGATATTCCAGGGGCAGGAAGCTGAACCGCCCCTGCTCGTCGGAGATGCATCCTGTGACGGTGTCGGGATATTCCACTGTGATGCCGGCGTAAGGCACGCCGCCGCCTGACACGGAGTCGGCCACCACTCCCGATATTTCCTGTGAACGGGCGGAGAAGCAGACTGAAACAGACAAAAATACGATAAAAAGGATTCTATACATGGCTTTCAGTTGTTATAAATTCTATTTTTTGATATTGATTCCTTTCTCCTCGTTGTTGATGAAGTAGTTGCCCAGCTTGATCTTTCTGTGCGGGTTTTTCCGGAATGTGTAGCGGACAAGCACCCACGGGCGCAGGCATCTGTCCATAAAACGGTCGTGGGTGACGCTGTTGTAACTTCCGTTCGCCGTTTCTGTCCGGCTGCGCAGCCTTCCGGTTGCATCCTGCAGGCAGAAAGCGATGTAGAAGTCTGGCGTGAAGTTATAGTTCACTTGTGCGCACACCATCGTGGGCCGGTAATACCGGGTTGTGGAGATTTGGTATATGTTCCTGTTCATATAAGTCATATAGGCATAGAACGAGAATTTCTTGACTTTTGCGTTGAAGTCGAAGTTGGTGAAGAATGTTCCGCGCGCCTGTTGGCCGGGATAGTAATAGTCCTGCCATCCGCCATAGACTGCGATTCTTCCGCCTTTAAAGCGGTAACTCAGGTTCAGCGTGTAATTCATCATGGAGAAATGCCCCAGGTTGTTGTATGTGTTGTGGTAGATGCCGTTTTCGGTAAAGCCGTCGGCTTCGATTAGGTCGTTGGTCTTTGTATAGCTGACGGACGGTGTCAGGTAAAGGACGCCTTGGTTGAAGGTATAGGACAGCTCGGCCAAATGGGATGTTTCCGGAGTCAGATACGGGTTGCCGCTGCTGACCACCAGCGAGTCGGTCGAGGTGTTGTAGGGATTCAGCAAGGCGATGTCGGGCGCTTCATTCGAAAGTGTGTACCCCAGCTGCAGGGAATTGTTGTCGTTGATGTCCCATGTCGCGCTTGCCGACACACGGGGGCGTATGTAATGGTGGTCAGCATCGCCGGCCTTCAGCCAGATCAGTTCCATCCCCGCCGAAGCCATATAGTACAGCTTCCCGGCTTTCCCTCCATATGAGCCGAATACATACTCGTTCAGCTTGCGGTGGTTGAATATAGGATAGCCTGTGCTGGTTTGGTCTATTTCGTCAAACTGTCCGCTGGTGTGGCTTCCTAAGGAGAAGGAGGCCCCCGATTCGTAATCCCTTGCATAGTCGATGTCCACGTTACCCGAATGGCGCGTGTTCCGGAAGATGGAGACAGGTGTCTGCAAGGCTTCTCCGTATTGTTCCGTCCTTTCCGAGTTTAGATTGTTCCTGTTGTAATTGTATGAAGCCTGCATCTCCAGTTTGTTGTTCTCGGCGAAGGCGTGTTCATAATAAATACTGGATGTGAATACTTTGCCTTTGTTTACATCACGGCTGGAAAAGCTGTAGGGCATCGCCGTCGTTTCCGTATATTCCCCGTTGCCGTTTGCCTGATCGGTCGACTTGTTGTCGGTGAGGTAAAGCTGTGCGGCAAGGTAGTCTTTGGGCGTTATCGCCCATTTCAGCAGCAGTTCGCCCAGCCACGAATGCCCGTGCGTCCGGTTGCTTGAGTCATAGATCTGGCTGTAGGTGGAGTTGCTCCGTTCCGTGTGGCTTTCCTTGTTTTCATTGTATGTATAGTTATAGGCTGTACGTCCGTAGAGGCTGTAATTCTGGTTGCCTACCTCAAAGTAGTAGACCCCCAGTCCTTTGTACAGAGGGAAGTCATGTCTTGTCGCCACTTCGGTCCAGAAGTAAGGCTCTTTGCCTCTTTTCAGTTTGATGTTGACGATGCCGGTGTACCCGTCCTGCAGGTAGCGTGCCGGAACCACGTCGATGACTTCCACTGATTCTATTTCCGACGGATTGATGGGGTTGATGCCAGAATTCATCCGGTGTCCGTCAATCAGGATCAAAGGGGGCTTCCCGTCCAGCATGGTCACTGTGGAGTTGGCTTCATCCGATATCAGAGTAGGTATTTCCTGTAATGCCTGGAAAGGATTCCGTCGTTTTTTCGCCTCCTCGGACAGATAGAAGATCTGTCCGTTGGCGGTGCGTTTTATAATTTGGCTTCTGTCTCCCGACACAACCACCTCGTCGAGTTCCAGCGGATTTTCTTCCAGTCGGAACAGGAACGGTGCCGACAGGGTGTCGGGTGAAAAGACGTGTTCATAATCCTTATATCCCAGGGAGGAGATGACCAGTCCGTATTTCCCCTGTTCCGGGCAATTGAGCGAGAATGTGCCTTTCCCGTCGGTCTGGCACATCGAGAGAATGGAATCATTCTTGAACAGGCTGACAAACGCGCCGCTTACCGGTCCGTTTGCGGAATCCACCGTTCCTCTGATGCTTTGGGCCACAGACAGGCTCCATGCCGTCAGCAGAAAATATGCGAGCGATAAAAGTCTAATGTGTCTCATAAAGTTTGTTTTCTTGAGAAAAACGAAAGTATATATATTTATATAGTTTCATTCTTCTATTTTTTTTACAAACGTAATGATAAAAATGGTATATCCAATAAGAAATGGAGTACATTTAGTACACACTTCCGATGTGTGAGGTGTAATTAGTTGGATATGAATGTATTAGATGAAATATACACTTAATACACATTCATATTATAGATGATGAATGTTCGCATCAAATGTCCGGCTTCCGTTCTCCCCAAATAACTTTTGGTTGAGATGGCTGCGGATATTGGTGACGCGCTGCTTGCTCAGCCCGAGTAGGACGGTCATTTCGGAAGGGATGAAATTCAGTTTTACCAACAGGCACACCTTCCACTCCTGGTCGGTCAGCTGTCCGGAAAAAGTGGATAGTCTGGCATAAAATTCAGGAAGGGACTTTTTTACAATGTCCAGCAGATCTTTCCACTCGGCATCCGAAGGTAGGGTCAGTTTGCAGGCGTGCCCGTGCATACGCTTTACGATGTCGTGTTGCAGGAGGTTTTGCTCCAGTTCCCACTGATCAGCATGGGTATGCGTCTGATAGGCGGCAAGCATTTGTCGGATCTTGTCAATTTCCTGTTCTTTCTGCTGTATGAACTGTTGTCTGTTGGAGCGGATTTCCTGCAGTTCCTCCATAGCCTGACGATATTGCAGCATCAAACCGGTGTATTTCCGGTTGGCGGCGGTTCTGTCCGCCTGCCGCTTCCGGTAATGCCGGTAAATCAGTATACAGAGGCTGGTCAACAAAAGGAAACAGACGCAGAGGGCAAGCCACAGCTTTCGTGCCTCGTCCGATTTCTCAGCCGCTATCCGTTGGTTTTCGGAATAGTCGTACAAAGCCTGTGTACGGCTGATTTCGTTGGCGGAGTTCCGTAGATTGGCCGTATCGTTGGCATTGGCAAACAGCAGGGCGTACTTGATTGCTGAATCGGCCTGGTGCATCCGTTGGTATGTCGTCATCAAGCCTTTGCAAGCATTTTCTGTGTGCATAATATCGGCGGAACGGTTCAATAACTTCCGGTAATAAAACAGGGCGGAGTCTAACCGGCATGTTTTTTCGTAATATTCTCCCATATGGAAGTAAAACACGCCAAAGTCTGGTATTAGTTCTCCATTGTCATAGAAATTACCAGATTCATTTCTGTATTCATCAAGTGCCTGTTTGGCCTTGTCAAGACTGTCATGTTTTAAGTAATAGTCTGCCATAACGATTTGACAACCGGCGGCCCAGTCTTTTTTGTTGTATTTCTGATATTTCTTATATGCTCTTTGGGTAAAATATACCACAGAATCTTCTTTGCCCATAAGGGAATAGGCTCCCCCCATATAATCTTGACACTGTATATACATCAGTGTGTCTTTTGCCATCCGGGCATACCGCATGGCCTGTTCCCACTGTTTCAACTCCATTTGCGGATAGCGCTGCTCGTGAAATAAAAGAGCCATCTGGGCATAGATGCGGCTTATCTGTGCATAGTTGCAGCTGCTTCGGGTGGTGTCCGCCTCCCTGATGGCATCCCGGTAATATTGTAAGGCGAGCGGACTGTTCCCCCGGTCGCGCCAGATGCTTCCCGTCAGGTAGCATGCGCGCATCCGCTCGTCCGCACTTCCGTATGTCAGGAAATAATCCAGTGCTTCCTCTATGAAAGTAATGCTGTCCAGCGGGAGGTAGGATTTGTTCATTGCCTCGGCATGCAGCAGCAGATAGCGCATACGGTTGCTTCGGGAATAGGAAGCGGCTTCTTTATCCGCCTGCTCCAGTACGGACAAGGCAGAATCGGGATATGACTGCATCAGCCTTTCAGCCTTTGCCAGCACATCTTCGCCTTTGGAATTCACGCAAGCGGTGATTCCTGCCAGTATCATTAACAGATAAAACAATTTTTTCATACCGGTTTGTCTCTCCGCTACTCTGCCGCCGAGCTTCCTTGCCTACAGATCACGTCTTTTATCTTTCCTTTGAATCCGTTCAGACAGTTTCCTATCCGGCGCAGAGGGAAAATCAAGGTTTCCTGATATGTCATGTAGTCCATGCGGCGGTATTTCTCGTAGTATGCCTTCATCTTGCGTCCCTCCAGGCGTTCTTGTAGCCTGCCGTCCACATAGAGGGAAGTGCCTTTGTAGTCTCCTTCAATGCGGATGTCTGTCCATTTTCCTGTCGGGAGGCGGTAGGACTGGAACGCGAACGTGTAGCCGTCGCGGCTGAAGGCGATCCGTCCCGTGTTCTCCCAGTTCGTGTAAACTTTGGAATGGGGACCGTCGAACAGGATTCCACTGACCGGAGTGTCTTTGTCCGGACAGATGCTGAACGATACGGCGTAGGGATAGCCCACTTCCGGCAGTGAGGTGGCAAGCGTGTCTGTGCCGTTCAAGATACAGACCTGTCCGGGGACGGTGAGGCATGTGCTGTCCGGAACCCGTGCCGACAGGTTCACTCCCGGGGCTTCCGGCATGATGCGGCACAGCGTCTCGAACTCCTTGTAAGGCACTTCTTTGTTTCCGCCTTTCCACAGTTTCTCCGACAATACCTGGATGGCGGGGAACGAGCGCAGGTGTACGTCCTGTTCGGAAATTCCGTTGCCGCACAGGTCGTTCCACACGGCGAACATTCCGCCCAACACGCCCGGCGTGTTTTCCGGGAGGGTCTGACGGCTGTTCATGATCCAAGGGCTCCATGACTCATAGATCCATTGGCCGTCGAGGAAATCCCGGTAATAGTCCGCACCCGGTACGATGTAAAGATACGTGTCGCATGTGTTGATCAGTGTGTAACCGTCTTTCAGGGCCGCTTCCGGGTCTATCCAGTCGTACGACCACGCGTTGACTGTCACATCGTCGGCTTTCACCGGTGTCTTTCCGGGAAGCCATTTCAGCCCTCCCCACATGCGCGGATGTTTTCCGTAGCTTTCCACATACTTCAGGTAGTAGTCTGTGAAGTGACGGTATTGTTCGGCTTCCTTCTTGTTGTATTCGTCCGTTCCGATGTGGACATCCGGTCCGATGAACACCGGGCTGTCTCCGGAAAGATACTCGTCGAACAGACTGTTCAGAAAGCGGTAGGTCTCGTCCTTGTAAAGGTCCAGATGGTCCGCCCCGTATTCTGTGCTCCCGATTTCCGGTTTGTAGTGCGTGAAAGCCAGCGAGTGGGCCGGCACGTCTATTTCAGGAATCACGTTCACCCCGTAATCCATGCCCATGCGCTGCAGGCCGGTAAACTCTTTCTTGGTGTAGGATCCGTCTTTGGCGGTGAGCCCGGGGAAACGCCCGCTTTCCAGACGGAAAGCCGCGTAAGTCTTGTTCCAGTCGTTGTCGAAAAACTGTGGGAATCCGTTGTCGTTCAGATGGATCTGGAATTCGTTCATCTTATAGAAAGAAAGGATTTTGACCTGCTGTCTCAGATAGTCCATCGTGAAGAATTTGCGGGCCACGTCCAGCATGAATCCCCGGTGGGAGAAAGACGGGTAGTCGCGGGCCGTTCCTTTCGGAAGCTCTCCCTTCCGGCTGCAGGCGATCTGCAGGAGGGTGCGCGTACCCCAGAACACACCTTTGGCGGTGGGGGCATGGATGCCTGTATGGCGGTCGGTGTGCATCACGTAACCTTCATCACCCAACTGCTTGTCAGGCTTGTCCAGCGAAAGATAGATATCATTCTCCTGCGGTTCGCCTGTCTTTATTGTATAGTTCCATCCCATCAGCTCCTTCAGGTCGCCGGCCAGTATCGTCGCCGTAGGCCACAGTTGCGTCTTGCTGGCGGGATTCACCACAATGTTTCCTTCCGGCGGCAGCGTGAGTGTGCCTTTCCCTCCTTTCCATTGCTGCAGGGCTGGAATCACTTGGGGGCACGGCTCCTGTGCCAATATCGGCAGGCATATTGCCCATATACATAAGATGAGTATTTTCTTTGTCATTTCCTTCAGTTGTTGGGGGATGCCGGATGTCTGCCGCCGTATTGGTCAGGCGGTGCGTCGTGTCCGGTCAGCCTGGATTGAAAACAGCGGCAAGTTAGAGAAAAAATGTGAAGTTGTAAAGAGGCTATGGAAAAAATGTATAAGGGGATCACGGCTTTTATTTAACAGACTATTCTTTTCAATACGCTATCGACCCGTAGGGGCGGACCCGTGTGTCCGCCCGGATATATTGGCATGGCGTCATCGGAGGTTGTATCTACAGTTAAATGAAAGAGCCGTGCTGTCTTGTCGGGATTGTTCCATTTTTCAAATGAAAAAACGCCTTGACGTTTTTAAAAAACGTTTAGGCGTTTCGACCGAAACGTCAGGACGTTTCAGGCAAAACGCCTAATTGTTTTGGGAAGGCCTTCACGGCCTTTTGAACATATAACGTAAGTAATTGTCAGTCTTGATAGTATATTCTTTTGACCCGGCTCGATACATTGGTCAATATTTCATAGGGTATCGTGTTGAGCACATCGGCCAGCACTGTGACCGGCAGGTCGTCGCCGAAGATGGTCACCTTGTCGCCTTCCTTGCAGTCGATGTCGGTCACGTCAATCATGCACACGTCCATGCAGATGTTTCCGATGTAGGGGGCTTTCCGGCCGTTGACCAGGCAGTAGGCGTGCCGGTTGCCCAGATGGCGGTTCAGTCCGTCGGCATATCCTATCGGAATGGCGGCGATCCGGGAATCGCGCGACAGGATGCCTTTCCGGCTGTAGCCCACGGTCTCGTCGGCCGGGACATCATGAATCTGCAGGATGGTGGTCTTGAGGGTGGTGACGTTGTGCAGGATTTTGTTGGTGAACGGGTCCACTCCGTATAGTCCGATGCCCAGTCGCACCATGTCGAACTGTGCGTCGGGATAACGCTCGATTCCGGCCGTGTTGCAGATGTGGCGCAATATCTTGTGCTTGAATCCGTCCTGCAGTGCCTGTGCGGCTTCCTTGAAAACGTCGATCTGCCTGCGTGTGAAAGAGTCGAAGCGTTCCGCGTCGCTGCCTACCAGATGGGAGAACACCGAACGGGGAATGACTGCAGTCTGTCGGTGCAGGCGCTCCACCAGTGCCGGAATCTCGTCGGGAGCGAATCCCAGACGGTGCATGCCCGTGTCTATTTTCACATGGATGGGAAAGTTGGTGACCCCTTCGCGTTCGGCCGCCCTGATCAGCTCGTTAAGCAGGTGGAAGCTGTAGACTTCCGGTTCCAGCCGATAGTCGAACATGGTTCTGAACGCGGTGATTTCCGGATTCATGATGATGATGGAGCTGTTGATTCCCGCTTTCCGCAGGTCGGCCCCTTCGTCGGCCACGGCGACCGCCAGATAGTCCACCCGCTGGTCCTCGAGTGTCTTGGCCACCTCGAACGATCCCGCCCCGTATGCCGATGCCTTGACCATGCAGACCATCTTGGTGTCCGGCTTCAGCTTGTTGCGGTAGTGGTTCAGGTTGTCGATCAGTGCGTTCAGGTTGATTTCCAGAATCGTCTCATGCACCTTCAGTTCCAGCAGGTCGGTAATCCCGTCGAAATGGAAGGTCCGCGCGCCTTTTATGAGCACCACTTCGTCGCGCAGCGTGTCCAGCAAGCCGGATTCGATAAGCTCGGCAGTGGTGCGGAAAAAATGTCTTTCCATGTTGAAGCGGCTGGCGGAGGCGGATATTTCTTCGCCCACGCCGATGATGCGGTCCACTCCCCGGCTGTCCGCAAGCTCGGCTATCTGGCGGTAGAGCTGTTTGCCGGGCACACCGCTTTCGAGCATGTCGGAAAGGATCAGTGTGCGTTTCCTGCCTTTGTCCTCTGTGCGCCGTGACATGAAGTCGAGAGCGATGTCGAGTGATGCGAAGTCGGAATTGTAGCTGTCGTTGATCAGAATGCAGTTGTTTTTCCCTTCCTTCACTTCCATCCGCATGGCGATCGGCTCAAGATGAAGCATCCGTTCCGCGATTTCTTCGGACGGAATCATGAGGTAAAGGGCCGCGGCCAGGCAGTGGAGGGAGTTCTCGATGGAGGCGTCGTCGATGAAGGGGATACGGTATTCCTTGAAGAATCCGAGATAGCGGTATTTCACCGTTGTTCCGGTATCGTCTTTCAGTATCTTTTCGATGAAAAGCGGGCGTTCCGCATCCTTGGTCGACCATGCGATTTCGCGTGCGGCGAAGAGTGATTTGGTGACACAGCTGCTTATCATCTCGTTGTCGCCATTGTAGATGATCACGTCGCAGTCCTTGAAGAGCTGGAGCTTTTCCATGCACTTGTCCTGAATCGAGGGGAAGTTTTCCTGGTGCGCGCCTCCGATGTTGGTCAGGATGCCGATGGTGGGCTGTATGATGGGTTTCAGTGTCTCCATCTCGTTCATTTCGGAGATTCCGGCCTCGAAGATGCCCACCTCGGTATGCTCGTTCATCAGCCATATGGAAAGGGGGACGCCTATTTGTGAGTTGTAGCTCCGGGGGGAGCGTGTGACGACCCGTGACGGGCTCAGTATCTGGTAAAGCCATTCCTTTACGATGGTCTTTCCGTTGCTGCCCGTGATGCCGATTACCGGGATCTGGAACTTCTCGCGGTGTCTGACGGCCAGACGCTGCAAGGCTTTCAGCGTGTCGGGTACTTTCAGGAAATTGGTTTGTGTGAAATGCTCTGCACCGGCGGGGATTTCGTTGACGACGAAATTGCGTACCCCTTTCCGGTATAGGTCGGCTATATATTTGTGGCCGTCGTTGCGGTGGGTCCTCAGTGCGAAAAACAAGGTCTCTTCCGGGAAGCAGAGCGAGCGGCTGTCCGTGAGTATCCAGTCGATGGCGGCTGGAGCCGTACCGATGCGTTCCGCTCCGATGGCGGCGGTTATTTCTTCAATAGTGCTTGGCATATCTGTTCTTCATTTTGGACGTCTAAGTACGGGAATTTTTCTTTTAGCTGCTCTATCTTTAACAGAATTTGACTTAAAAAAGTCCGGTAGCTTTCTGATTCGGGGTTGAACGGCTTGTGTGACAGTCCTTTGCGGATGCCTTCCCATTGCCGCATGAAGACACGGGTGTCTTCTGGAAAATAAGTTCCGGAAAACCGTTCCCAGATGTAGTCCACCGCTGTGGGGCTCGGATGGATCATGTCTTCCGCATAGAAACGGTAGTCGCGGAGCTCGTCCATCATGATTTCATAGGCCGGAAAATAATGGCAGAAGGGGAACAGGCCGCACAGCTTGTCGATGGCAATCAGCAGGATGGCCTTGTTGAGCTGGTTGCCGTGCATGCCGTCCTTGGTGTGGCGGATGGGGCTGACGGTGAACAGCACCCGGATGTCAGGCTTTTGTCTGCGTATGTTTTCCAGCAGGGAACGGTATTCTTCCACAATCTCGTCCGTTTCCAGCAGCCGGCGGCGGAACAACCGTTCCGGCAGTTTGTGGCAGTTCCCGACAATTTTCCCGTTTTCTTTCCATTCGTAGACGCGTGAGGTGCCCCAGGTGAACAGCAGCCAGTCGGTCTGGATGAGATGCTCACGGCTTTTCTCCAGTCTCCCGTTGATACGGCGGAGGCAGGTTTCCGCATCCGTCGCGTTGAACGAGCTGTGATGCATCAGGCTGAACCAGTTTCCTTCCCGGGAGAGCAAGTCATCGGCCGTGTAGTGTTTTTTTCCCAGTATTTCCCTTATCCCTTCCGCTATCGACAAGGGGTTGTACAGCACTCCGAAAGGGTTGATGTCGCACCGGAATCTGTAGTCGAGGAGTTTTTGGCCGATATTCTCGGTGAAGCATGATCCCCATGCCATCAGTTTGTCGGAATGACGAATGGCCGGTTGTCTTGGGGGGATCTCCACTTTAGTCATGAATTCCATAGAGAGAAATTTTTATTGCAAATGTAAGACATAATACATATTTATGTTATTTTTGTGCGATGAAAGTTTAAAAGAACAGAATGGAACAGCAAACTTCGTATGAATTGTTGAAAAAGATAGACAGTCCTGACGATTTACGGAAGCTGTCTGTCGATGCTTTGCCTGAGGTCTGTGGAGAACTTAGGGAAATGATAATCGATGAGCTGTCCCGGAATCCGGGTCATCTGGGCTCGAATCTGGGTGCCATTGAACTGACAGTGGCCATTCACTATATTTTCAACACCCCTTACGACCGTATTGTGTGGGATGTCGGCCATCAGGCTTACAGCCATAAGATCTTGACAGGCCGGAGGGACCGTTTCCATACCAACCGCAAATTGGACGGGCTGTGTCCTTTCCCTTCTCCTGCGGAAAGTGAGTATGACACGTTTACTTGCGGACATGCCTCCAATTCCATTTCCGTGGCGTTGGGGATGGCGGTGGCCGCTGCCATGAAAGGGGAGGACAACCGCCATGTGGTGGCCGTCATCGGTGACGGAGCCATGAGCGGGGGACTGGCCTTTGAGGGGCTGAACAATGTGTCGTCCATTCCCAATAATCTGCTTATTATACTGAATGACAATAATATGGCCATCGATCGGAGTGTCGGTGGCATGAAGCAGTATCTGCTTGACCTGCATACTTCCGAAGGCTACAACAAGTTGCGCAACGCGTTGTCCAGAAAGCTGTTCAAATGGGGAGTCCTGACCGAAGAGCGCCGGAAGAGCATCATCCGTTTCAACAATAGCCTGAAGTCGATGCTGATGCAGCAGCAGAACATATTCGAGGGACTGAACATCAGGTATTTCGGTCCGGTGGACGGGCATGATGTCGGTTCATTGGTAAGAGTCCTGAAGGAAATCAAGGACATGAAAGGGCCCAAGCTGTTGCATGTCCATACCCGGAAGGGGAAAGGATACAGGCCGGCGGAAGAGAATGCCACGGTCTGGCACGCGCCCGGAAAGTTCGACAAGGATACCGGTGAGCGGATTGTGGGGGATTCCGGAGGACAGCCTCCGCTGTTTCAGGACGTGTTCGGGAATACGTTGCTGGAGCTGGCCCGGAAGAATGAGCGGATTGTGGGGGTCACTCCTGCCATGCCGACCGGCTGTTCCATGAATATCCTGATGAAAGAGATGCCGGACCGCGCGTTCGACGTGGGAATCGCCGAGGGTCATGCGGTGACGTTCTCGGGAGGAATGGCGAAGGAAGGGATGGTTCCGTTCTGCAACATCTATTCGTCGTTCATGCAGCGCGCGTACGACAACATCATTCATGATGTCGCTATCCAGCGGCTGAACGTGGTGTTTTGTCTTGACCGTGCGGGGCTGGTGGGCGAGGACGGTCCTACGCATCATGGTGTGTTCGATCTGGCCTATCTGCGCCCTATCCCGAATATGACCGTCGCTTCTCCGTATGATGAGCATGAGTTGCGGCGGTTGATGTATACGGCCCAGTTGCCTGACAAGGGTCCGTTTGCCATCAGGTATCCGCGTGGAAAGGGTGTGTTGGTCGACTGGAAATGTCCGCTGGAGGCGGTCGAGGTCGGGAAAGGACGTAAGCTGAAAGACGGTACGGATGTGGCTGTCATCACGTTGGGACCGGTTGGCAATGTGGCGGCAAGGGCGATATCCCGTGCGGAAGCGGACAAGGGCTGCAGTGTGGCCCATTATGACCTGCGTTTCCTGAAACCGCTGGATGAGGCCATGCTCCATGAGATTGGGCAGAGGTTTGCCCGTGTCGTGACTCTGGAGGACGGGGTCCTGAAAGGGGGAATGGGAAGCGCCGTCCTGGAGTTCATGTCTGATAATGGTTATCACCCTGTGGTAAGACGGTTGGGCATTCCCGACCGGTTTATACAGCATGGGGCGGTGCCGGAACTGCAGGCGATATGCGGCATTGACGAGACAAACATATATAATACCATAATTCAGTTGTTGGACAAATGAAGATCATAATAGCCGGTGCAGGGGCGGTAGGTACACACCTTGCGAAACTTCTGTCGGGCGAGAAGCAGGACATCATCCTGATGGATGAGGATGAGAGCCGGTTGAACGCGCTGGGAGGCAATCTGGACCTGATGACGGTGAATCTCTCGCCCACTTCCATCAACGGTCTGAAGGAGGCGGGGGTGGCCGGTGCCGACCTGTTTATCGGAGTGATGCCTGACGAGAGCCGTAACATGACGGCCTGTATGCTGGCGACCAGTATGGGTGCGAAGAAGACGGTGGCCCGTATCGACAACTATGAGTATCTGTTGCCTAAGCATAAGGAGTTTTTCGCCAGGCTGGGAGTGCATTCGTTGATTTATCCGGAGATGCTCGCCGCGCGTGACATTGTGGACGCGGTGAAGATGAGCTGGATCCGTCAGTGGTGGGAATTTGCCGGAGGCGCCCTGGTGCTGATCGGGACCAAGATGGGAGAAGCGGCCGAGATATTGAACGTGCCTTTGTATGAGTTGGGCGGCAGGAACATCCCTTTTCACATTGTGGCGGTCAAACGTGGTCCGGATACCATCATTCCGCGAGGTGACGACATGATCAAGCTGAATGACATTGTCTATTTCACCACGACCAAGAAATACATTCCTTATATCCGTAAGATTTCCGGGAAGGAGAACGAGGCGGATGTGCGCAACGTGATGATCATGGGCGGAAGCCGTATCGCGGTGCGTACCTGCCAGTATATGCCCGATTACATGCGCACGAAAATCATAGAGAGCGACATCAACCGTTGCAACCGACTGACGGAGCTGGTGGACGATGGGGTGATGGTCATCAATGGCGACGGCCGTGACATGGAGCTTCTGCTGGAAGAAGGCATCCGCAATACGGAGGCGTTTGTGGCGTTGACCGGAAATTCCGAGACCAATATCCTGGCTTGTCTGGCGGCCAAGCGTCTGGGGGTGACCAAGACCGTGGCCGAGGTGGAGAATGTGGATTATATCGGAATGGCGGAAAGTCTGGACATAGGTACTGTGATCAACAAGAAGTTCATTGCGGCGAGCCATATCTATCAGATGATGCTTGATGCGGACGTGTCGAATGTGAAGTGCCTCACGTTTGCCAATGCGGATGTGGCGGAGTTTACCGTCAAGGCCGATTCCCGGATTACGAAGGCGCCGGTGAAGGATCTCGGACTTCCTAAGGGGGCAACCATCGGGGGACTGATCCGTAACGGGGAAGGCGTGCTGGTTACCGGTAATACAATGATCAAGGAGAACGACCATGTGGTGGTGTTCTGTCTGGGAATGATGATCAAGAGGCTGGAGAAGTTCTTTTAGACGGTTGCCGGATTTCTTGTGGTGGACGTAAGGTATTCCATGCGTTTCATAGGGAAAAAAGATTCTTTATGAGACGCATGTTTCTTATGTGGATAACCGGACTGATAGGCATATGCCTGGTCTCGGGCTGTGGAAGCTATCAGTTGGAGGAAGAACCGGAAAACGAGGAGGGGACAGGGGAGGCGCCGCCGGAAGAAGCTGCCATCACTATGGCGCTCGACAATCCTGAAGCTTTTCCTTCCCTTTATCCGCTGAGACTTTATCTGTTCAATTCATCGGACCAGTGTGTCTACGAGGATGAGATCGCTTCGGAGACGGGAATGCCGGTCATTTCCCAGCCGAAAGGAACGTATGTGATGTCCGTGTTTTCCGGACTCTCATCCGGTGAGTACGCTTCCCCTATGGAATTGCATCCCAGGCAGTTGCTGACCTTCAGCAGAAATTGTTGTGCCGCGTTTCCCTTGGTGGTCGGGAAAAGTCATATTGAGATGAGCGGTGATATCCGTGTTTCCCTGAAACTTTCTTATGCGGTGGCTTGCGTGGATTTTTCTTTTGGATATTTCCCGGAAGATGTTACGGAGGTGACCGTTCATCTTTCTCCTGTGAGTTCTGGCATTTCTTTGGGGGGAGACGTGCATACGGACGATAAGTTTGCTACAATTGTCTGTTCCAAGGTCGGGCCCAGGTGGGAGTCGGGTCCCGTGTATGTGATTCCATCGGATGCGAACAGGCTTCATCTGTCGTTACGGCTTACACAGAATGGCGAGGAAACAGTGTACGGGTATGATTATAATTCCGCGTTGGTGGCCGGTAAGGTATATCATTTTGAAGGAGATGAGGAAGGGGAGATACATGTGGATGATGAGGATTCTCAGGTGAGTGGATGGGTGTCCGGCGAGAATGTGGAAATTGAATTTGATGATTTTGAGCAGGAGGGACAGGATGATTGGAAGGAACCCGATACGGATGACGGAAAGGATGAGGAGGAGGCTCCGCCTTTTGAGGTGGATGATGAGGAGGATGAGACTCCTTCCGGAGGGGAGGATGATGTGACCGGAGATGACGGGCCGGTTGGGGATGTCTCTGGAGGTGATGTTTCCGGCGGTGATTCAGACATCCTTTATGCGGATGAGCTTCCGGAGGCAGAGAGTATTTGGGGACCTTTCTTCGTGTGGAAGGTGGAACAGCTTTCCGCCACAAGTGTGAAGGCCGTTCTGATGGCTCCGAGGCAATGGATGGAGCTGCGGGATGATGCCGTTGCCATCTGTGACGCTTATGAGATAGACGGAATAGGGGAATGGCGTGTGTTGACGTTGGAGGAGGCGAAAGAGTTCCGTGACCAGTATGATGAGACTATTGTGCAGCTAAGCGAATATTTGTATGATAATGGAATAGACAGTTTCAATAAATATGACCTGCGTTATTTGTGCGATGATTTCAATACTACTTTTTGCTTCTATAATCAGCGGACAAGTAAAGCGGGAAAGACTGTCAAATATGGCCTGCGCCTTTTCAAGGAAGTGGTTGTGGAAAAGAGATGAACGGGAAAAGAAGCGGCATTCTCAGATGAGATGCTGCTTCTCCAGTTCTTCCGCCACCAGTTCCATTTCCGCGTACCAGTCCTCTCCAAACTTCCGTATTAGTGGCTCTTTCAGAAATTTGTAGACAGGAAGGTTCTCTTTCTTGCCGAGAAGCACGGCTGCCTTACAGACATCCCAACGGTGGTAATTGACGGCTTTGTAAGGACCGTAATCGCTTACACGGATAGGGTAGAGGTGGCAGGATATGGGCTTGTAGAAATCGCATTTCCCTTCTCTGAACGCTTTCTCGATGGCACAGTAGCAACATCCGTTCTCATCGTAACAGGTGAACACGCAATCTTTCCCGTTGACGATGGATGTGACCAGATCACCTTCCTCGTCGGTGTACACTACTCCTTGCCTTTCGATTGTTTTTCTTGCTTCGGGAGAAAGCTCCTCCCAGACGACAGGAAGCACTTCTTCCAGTTTCTCCACTTCCTCCATTTCCACGGGTGCGCCGGCATCGCCTTCAATGCAGCACGTGCCTTTGCAGGCATGAAGGTCGCACAGGAATTTTTCCCGGAAAACATCCAAACTTACTACCACATCACCGATCTGTACCATAACATGTCTTTTTTTGTCGCGCAAAAATACCGAAAAAGAGTGAATAAACTCTATGTGCGTGGGACAAAGTTTGCATGATAACGGTATGTGGACAAAATTGTATGGAAATATGTTTCGCTGGTCGTGGGAAAAGCTGTAGTTTTGCATGTCGAAAAACCAGATTGCTTATGTTGCTTCCTTATTTGCATGAAGATTTAGTGGAGGCCGGATGCGATGAGGCCGGTCGGGGGTGTCTGGCCGGTGCCGTATTCGCGGCGGCTGTGATTCTCCCTCCTGGTTTCCGGAACGAACAGCTCAACGATTCAAAGAAACTGACGGAAAGGCAGCGCTATGCGCTCCGGGAGGTGGTTGAGGAAAATGCCTTGGCTTGGGCGGTAGGGATCGTGGAACCTGCCGAGATAGACAGGATCAATATCTTGAACGCTTCGTTTACGGCCATGCACCGGGCGGTGGACAAGTTGACAATCCGGCCCCAGCATCTGTTGATTGACGGGAACCGTTTCAATCCGTATCCCGGCATTCCGCATACCGTGGTGGTGAAGGGAGACGGAAAATATCTTTCCATTGCCGCGGCTTCCATTCTGGCTAAGACTTATCGTGACGATTATATGAGCAGGTTGGATGAGGAATATCCGATGTATGACTGGAAAAAGAACAAGGGTTATCCTACCCGGAAACACCGGGAGGCCGTCAGGCGGTATGGCACGACTCCTTATCACCGGATGTCGTTCAATCTTCTGGGAGACGGCCAGCTTTCTTTCGATTTTAAATAGGGTAAGTGTACGATTCAGGCTGTTGATAAGTGTAGGAAGTTATCAACAGCCTGTTAATATCTCTGTCAGGATCTATACTATTCCTTGTACGGCGAGAAAGAAAAATACGCCTGTAGCGACTAGCAGACAGCCTAATGCGCCGTAAAACAGGCGTGCCTGCCGGCGGCCTACATTCTTCACGATAAACTGTGAATTGTGGGCCATGAAAAACCAGTCCCAGTTGAAAACGGCAGCCAGTACGGAAAGCAGTCCCACCAGAACAAACAATGCCTGTATGATGTAATGGAATTGCATCGGGGATTATTCTGCGTTGAGGCGGACTGTACGTGTGCCGTCTTCCTGTTCTTCGATATATACTTTTACGGCATCTCCCGGAAGGAGTTCCTCAATCAGTTCCGGCCATTCGATGAAGCAGAGCGCGCCACAATAGAAGTAATCTTCATATCCCATGTCATATACTTCTTCCAGTTTCTTGATACGGTAGAAGTCAAAATGATAAATCAATTCTCCGTTGTCATCCGAGCGGTATTCGTTGACGATGGCGAAAGTAGGCGAGTTGATGACATCGGTCACTCCCAGTTCTTCACAGATGGCTTTGATGAATGTGGTCTTTCCTGCCCCCATTTTGCCATAGAAGGCAAATACGGTGTTGTCGTCCATTGCCGCGATAAACTGTTTGGCGGCTTCGTGAATATTGTCGAGTGAATTGATTTTGATTTCCATAACTGATTCTGTTTTTTATCGTCTGCAAAAGTACAACAAAAACCTGAATGCTAATCGGGTGTATGTTTAAATTTTCTGATAAAGTTGTCTCCATGCCTCTTTCTTCAGTGCGTTTCCGATAGTTCGTATATTCTGTGTATAATGGTTAAAGGAAGATAATCTTTATTTCTTGAAACCATGTTTCATTTGTCAACTTATCATCTTGTCTTTCTTTTTTGTAACTTTCTGTCGTTTTTATTTCTTACTTATTTAACACAACATTATTATCATGAAAAAGGTGTCTTTGTTTTTTAAAGTCTTGGCGGCATGTTGTGCATGCTGCCTGGTCTCATGTACAGAGCCGGAGAGTAGTTCATTGAAGTTTGCCATCGCGTCTGACTTTCATGCTCCGGACGTGCCTGACGGAAAGGAACGGCTGGCGGCTTTCATCAAGGCGGCCAACGATGAGAAAGTGGATTTCATTGTCGAGCTAGGCGATTTCTGCCGTCTTGACAGTGCGAGTCAGGTCTATCGGGATATGTGGAACAGTTTCGAGGGCGGTAAATACCATGTGATCGGGAACCATGATATGGACAGGTATACTCCCGAAGAGTATGTGGCTGGCATGGGGATGCCAGGACGCTACTATTCGTTTGACAAGGGGGATTTCCATTTCATTGTGTTGGACGGGAACAACCTTTTTGACGGAAAAGAGTACCGCCATTATGCGAAGGCCAACTATTATGTAGACCAGAAGATGCGCGCTTTCGTTGATCCGGAGCAGATGGCATGGCTTAAGAAAGATCTGGAGGCGACTGACAAGCGGTGTGTCCTGTTTACCCATCAAAGTATCGAACTGTTCATGAACAACGGGGCTGATGTCCGCCGTATATTGGAGGATGAGAATAAGAGGGCAGGATTCAAGAAGGTGGTGCTGGCTTTCAGCGGACACAATCACAGTAACTATACAAAAGAGATCAACGGCATCACTTATATGCAGATAAACAGCGCTTCGTATGTGTGGATCGGCGAGCCGACGCAAAGCGACAAGCGCTACCCGAAGGAAATCAATGAGAAGTATAGTGGCATCCTGCCTTACTCCATGACGTATACTGAACCGTTGTATGCGATTGTGACCTTGACCGATAAGGGGGCTGTGGTGAAAGGGACGAAGGCGGATTTTGTTCCGCCCACTCCGGAGGACCTGCAGATGAATGATTCTGTCGGGATCTTTCCTTTAGTGTCAAGCATTGAAGACGTGACGATAGAGTTCTGACCATTCAAATGAGATATGCCATGAAAAAGAGTGTCCTGTTTTTGTTTTTCCTGTTTTCCGCGGTAGTGCTGCATGCGCAGTGGGACTGGTACAACCCTTTGGCCGCGAATGGTTCCGGTGTTTCGTTCGTCCATAACCAAGGGTGGAATGAGGATGGAGGGAATTACCGCCGTCTGCCTTTGCGCGCCGAAGGAAAAGTGCGTAAAGAAGTGTGGAATCTTTCCGGAGAGTCTGCCGGGCTGGCTGTCCGTTTCGTGACCGACGCTGAGAATATACGGGTGCGCTATCAGGTGACAGGTGGCTATAGCATGCCCCACATGCCGTCCACCGGTGTGTCGGGGGTTGATCTTTACCGGTTGCCGGAGGATGGGAGACCTGAGTTCTGCTTCGGGAGCTATTCGTTTGCCGATACGGTCAGCTATGCTTATCATGTGGACCGTGGAATCAAGTCAGCTGCGGATGTCTTTGTCCTGTACCTTCCTTTGTACAATGGTGTGAAGTGGCTGGAGATTGGTGTGGAGGAAGGGAAAAGCCTGTCGTTTGTCCCTGTTTCCGGCAAGAAGAGACCGATTGTGCTTTACGGAACTTCCATCGCCCAGGGGGCCTGCGCCTCACGTCCGGGAATGGCATGGGGGAATATTCTGTCCCGTTCTTTGGACGTGCCTTTGGTCAACCTGGGATTTTCCGGAAACGGCAGACTGGAAAAGGAGGTGCTTGATTTCATCAACGAGTTGGAGGCCTGTGTCTATATCCTTGACTGTATGGCTAACCTGTCGGGAAGCGAGGCCGGGAATGTAAAGTCATTGGTGAAAGATGCCGTCCGTCAGCTGCGTGGCAGGCATGACGCTCCGATTCTGCTTGTGGAACATGCCGGATACAGCAATGGACTGACAGACCGTGCCCGGCATGAGGCTTACATGGCCCCGAATGCGGAGCAAAGGAAAGCTTTTGAGGAACTGAAAGAGGAAGGTGTGGAGAATCTGTTTTATCTGACCCACGAAGAGTTGGGGCTGGATCCCGATTCATGGGTGGATTATGTGCATCCTTCCGACTGGGGAATGGTCCAGCAGGCCGCCGCGGTAGAGAAAGTCCTGCGCGGGATACTGGAATGAGAAATATGGTTCATTAAGAAAGAGGAAAGGGTGTGCCGTTCAATACCTCATTCACGGCGCACCCTTCCTTTTTTATTCTTGGTCCCGGTCAGAACAGGTCAATTTCAGCGATAGCCGCGTTCTTTCCGTTTGCCGCAATTTCAGCGGCCTCGATCTTCACATACCGGGCTTTGACGGGAGTCTTGAAATAATGGAACCGTTTGGTCGGGTCGTTTATCAGGTTGCCGAACTCGAACTCTTCCGCTTTTGTCCAGTTTTTCCCGTCGTTGCTGGTCAGGATATTTCCTTTCGCAATCATGCCTTCCGAATTGTCTTTCTGTGGCGTATAGGCGAAACCGTTCAAGGTTTCCGTTTGTCCCAGGTCGATGGCGATGGAATGGGCGGTTCCTTCCTCGCTCCTCCAGTATGAGCGTGTGTCATCGTCGAATGCCTTGTTTGCTTCCTGCTTTGGCGTTTCGCTGCTGGCGGACAGGAGCTTCCAGCCTTTCTTCACCAGTCCGACCTGTTCCTGCATGACGGCTCCTTTCCGGCCGTTCAGGATGGATACGGCTTTCAGCTCACCTTTGTCCATCTTGAACGGTGCGGTGTACACTGGTGAGCTTTCATCCGGTTCGGTGCCGTCGGTCGTATAATGAATCTTGAAGCCGGCGTTCAGGTTTCCGGCAATGTCCTCTCCATGTGCTTTCCATCCGAATTCCTGTTGCAGCGGTGTGATGGTGACAAATCCGTCCAGGCTCCTGGTGTATGTGAGGCGTGGCGGACGCGATTCGTAATGGTGGGCGGAGATGTGGCAGATGGCAGGAGTGAGACGCGAGGCGGTTATCCGTACGCGTAGTTTTTCGGTGGTCACATCCGGGAATCGCAGGATGCGTTTGTAGCCGATGTTGGTGGCACGGGCTATCTCTTCCCATTTGCCGTTTACCCATGCGTCTACTGCGTGTGCTTCTACTCTCTCTCCGTTTGTGCTGATCGCTTCCTGCAGGAGGAGACGGTTGATGGTGACAGGAGTGTTCATGGTGATGACGATCGGTTCCGTCACTTTCAGGTAGGTGTTGTTGTCATTGTCCAGCACCTCTTTCGGGCCTTGCGCACTTTCCAGCAGGTCTGTTCCGTAAGTCTCCCTGATCCTTTCCCCCGTTTCTTCTAGCACTTTCACGTCGGTGGGCGAGAAGCGTCCGTCGCGGTTGGGCGGGATGTTCAACAGGAAAGTGGAGTTGCCTCCTACGGCGCGTTCGTATATGTCGAACACATCATCCGTGCTTCTCACCTGCTGGCGGTCGTCGTCCCTGTAGAACCATCCTTCGCGGATGGAGGTGTTCGTCTCCGCCTGCTGGTAGTGCAGGTATTTGGCCTTGTAAAGCTGTTCACGGCTGCCCAGGTCCTTGTCCATCATGTCCGAGAAGTGGGTGGCTGTGTCGGGGTTCACCTGATAGGGGATGACGTTCCATTCGGTGTCCCTTGTCATTCCGGCCTCGTTTCCACACCAGCGCACATCCTCACGTCCGAAGATGACGGCCTTGGGAGCCAGTGTCTTGATCAGTTTCTTCCATGCGGCATAGTCGTAGGTCTGTCCCCCCTTCCGTTTCGGGTGCGCTCCGTCGAACCACACTTCATGCACCGGACCGTATTCGGTCAGCAGCTCGAAAAGCTGGTTGAGGAAATATTCGTTGTAGTCGTCCACCACAAACTCGAACTTGGTCTTGTTCTTGAAAGGCCGTCCCGGCACCTCGCGCGGAATGGTCCGGAGCGTCTTCTTGCTCAGGTTTCCATAGAGCCCTTCCGGATTCTCTATCTGGTAAAGGTCGGCGGGTGAGAGGTAGATGCCCAGCTTGAGCCCGTATTTGCGGCACGATTCGGAAAGGTCCTTCAGTATATCCCCTTTCCCGTCCCTGAATCCGGTGGACATGATGCC
Source organism: Candidatus Phocaeicola excrementigallinarum (assembly GCA_019120125.1). GTDB lineage: Bacteria > Bacteroidota > Bacteroidia > Bacteroidales > Bacteroidaceae > Phocaeicola > Phocaeicola excrementigallinarum. Next base: position 55,939 of record DWVR01000001.1, read on the forward strand.
GTGTCGGGTGTAACGGCTTTGCCAGAGCACGAAGCCGTCATGGTGCTTCACGGTGAGGATCACCATCTTCATGCCTGCGGCTTTCATGGCCCGGCACCATTGGTCCGTGTCCAGCTCTTTCAGGTCGAACACCTTCGGATCCTCTTCTCCCGTGCCCCATTCCCTGCGGGTGAATGTGTTCGGGCCGAAGTGCACGAATGCGATGAACTCGTTTTCCAGCGCGTCCAGCTGGTTGGCGGTGGGCACCACGTGTGCCGCCTTTTCGATGATGGTCTCCTTGCTGTCGCCCGGATTGATCCGGATGGTGTTTGCGAACGGAATTCCTTTGTCCTGAGCCTGCAGGCTGGTCAGGAACAGAAGTCCCAGAATGGATAAGATTGTCTTTCTCATGATATGAATACAGTTTATGTGTTATGGTTTTCTTTTGACGAATGAGGTCCCTAGCTTCGCCGCCGCATAAATCAGGATGGACACGAAGATGATGGAGGCTCCCGAAGGCACTTGCAGGCTGTAGGAAAGGCACAGCCCTCCGATGCAGCTGACGTATCCTGTCAGGATGGACAGCCAGATGATCCGCTTGAAACTGTAAGTGAACAGGTTGGCCGTCATCTGCGGAAGGGTGAGGAGCGAGATGGCCAGTACGATGCCCACCATGCGCAGGCAGGCCACGATGGTCAGGGCGATGAACATCATCAGCAGATACTCGAATGTGGCGACGGGAAGCCGCTGTGAGCGCGCGAACTCGCGGTCGAAGGCGATGGCCACGATGGTCCGGAGAAAACGGCCGAAGAACAGGGCCAGCAGCACGCTCAGGATGGCCAGCATCCAGATGTCCCCTTTCGTGATGGTCAGGATGTTGCCGAACAGATACGACGACAGGTCGGGGGTGAACCCCGGTGCCAGGAAACTGAAGATGATGCCCACCGCCATGCCGAATGTCCAGAACACGGCGATGGCGGAATCCTCGCGCATGTCGCTCCGCCTGCTCAGCCACTCCACCCCGAAGGCGGAGAGCACCGAGAACACGGCCGCCGCCGCGATGGGGGATATGCCGGTGTAAAGTCCGATGCCGATGCCCCCGAACGAGGCGTGGGTGATTCCTCCGCTGATGAACACCAGCCGGCGGGTCACGATGTATGTGCCGATGATGCCGCAGGCGATGCTTGCGAACAGGCTTCCCAGCAGGGCGTGCCGGAAGAATGTATATTGGAATAGTTCCAGCAGTTCCATAATCCTTGATTGTTTGTCGGATACAAAATTAAGGAAATATTCCGTTCAGCGGATGGCTTCCGCCTTATTTCCCCGAAAAAATCAGGGTGGCCTTTCCCGAAAACGGCTCGCCTTCCGATGTGATTCCTTCCAGCACGGCGGTATAGTTTGCGGGAGTGTCGGCGGTATGGAACGTGACGGTGGCTTTCCCGTCCCTGAATGTCACTTTCGGGTTCCAGTAGAGGGTGGTCCGGTCATCTCTGTCCGGCTGGTCGTGTTTCCCGTAGTGGGGCGAGTAGAATTCCACGGGCTTCTGCACGCCCAGCGGTGTCACGTATCCGAAGTTCGGGTGGACATATACCGCTCCTCCTTCTCCCCGTTTGGTGGTGATGGAGATAATCAGATTGTATTTCGCGCCGAAAAAGGAGACGCACTGGATGCCTTTCAGGATGTCTATCTGCTGCACGTCGTCTTTGTTGATGCCGCCGTCCAGTATCATCCCGGCCGCGTCCGATCCTTCCATAGGATTGTCGTCGAGCACGAGGAGCGCGCCTTTCCCTCTTCCTCCTCTGAACGCACGGAAATCCACTCCCGCATATGCGCGGATGTAAGTGCGCAGGTCCTGTATGCCCGATTGCTGGATGTCGTCCTCTTTCAGCGAGATGCTGGCCATGCGCTCGTATTCGTTCAGGTATTCCTTCGGCTTCCGTGCCGTGACGTGGATGTCGGCGAGGTAGTAGTTTCTTATGCCGTTGAGCAGGGTCATTTTTCTGACGGCCTTTTCCGCATAGTCCACGGAGAGTGGCATGTTGTCTGTGACGGACGGAGAGAGATAGAGCCTTCCGGTGTGGGCGGTGGAAGGATATGTCTCCGCTTCTGTCTCCAGCACCACGCGGGTGCTTCCGCTTTTCCTTTCGGCCGAGAGCATGTACCGGGTGGAGTCGGGAAACTCGAATCCGTTGAACTCAAACCGTCCGTCCTCGTCCGTAGTGGCCTGCACGATTCCGGGAGTGTCCGACACGTGCAGGCTGACCGATGCGTTCTTCACGGCCTTCCGGCTTACGCGTGTGCTTACCCTTCCCCGAATGGACATGGAGGCCTCCGGCAGGATGGCAGGCTCGTGGAGTTTCCCTTGCAGCATGTCTTCCATGTCATACCGGCACCATGCCTGTATGCGCATCAGCAGGTCCAGACAGTAGTCGGCTTTCGCGGTGTCGGGCGTGCGGAAATACCAGGCCGGGTCTTCCACCGGGCCTTTGATGTCGGACGAGAGGAGCAGACCGGAACAGATGGTCTGCAGGGAGTCCGGAAGGATGTTTTCCGCATCGGTTACCGACAGGGCCGCCGTGCCGGAAAGCGGCTGTCCGTTTTTGTCTTTCAGACTCATTTCAAGCGAGATTTCCTTGTGCGGCTCAAACCGCACCGGTCCGTGCAGGACGATGTGCGTGAGCGGATTGTGCGTGCCGCGTACGAACAGGGAGCGTCTGCTCAGCACACGTCCGTTCCGGCAGAGATAGAAACTCGCCACCCCGCTTCGGAACAAGGAATCGGGAAACAAGGTGTGGGTCTGTCCGCTTTCCCAGGGTTCCGCATATACGGTAAGGTCTCTGTTTATGGCTATGATTTGCAGGGAGTCGCCGGGTGTGTCTTTCCCCCGGACGACCGAGAGGTAGATGGTTCCGTTTCTCCTGATGGCCCTCAGCGCGTATCCTTGGCTGTGCGCATGGGGGAGGGCGAAGGTCTTTTCCCTGCCGGACGCGTCGCGGCATACGGCGCGGTAGCTTGTTCCCGCTTTTGGGGTGAAGGAGAAGTCGCCCATTCCTTGGTGTACGGTCTGAATGTGGCAGACCGTATCCTGTTTGTCTCCGATCACCCATCCGTGTACGCCGGAGTGCCTTCCGTCAGGGAACTCCGCCTTGAAAGCCACCCGGCATACGTTTTCCGTTATCATGTTTCCCCCTTCGGGATAGAACGCCACGTGGTAGTCCTCACTTCCGTAAGTGGTTTCTTCCGCATTCTGTTCTCCACTTCTCACCGGAACAATCCGGATGGGCCGTGCGAAGAACTTGTTCCGCTCCATGTTCTGCATGTAGCGTGTGTAGCACCGCAGCATATACCGTCCCTCTCCGATGTGGAACGGGATGGGGATATAGCCGTATATGCATCCGGTGCTGTCCTTGGCCTGCCTCACCCTGACCTTCAGCGTGTCGTCCGGACTGACCAGCTCGGCGTAGACGTACCGGCTGAGGGTCTCCTCGCGGAGTGTGGAAGCGTCCGTCAGGAAGTGGCGCATCCAGATGGTGTCGCCGGGGATGTATGTCGCCTTGTCCGTCATGGTGTACAGCTTCTCCCTCGGGAACAAGGCGTATTGCCTCCCCGTCAGCCGGATGAGGCTATCTCCGGAGATTGTGTCTGCATGGAGGCAGCCCCATCCCGACATTATAATAAGGAATAGGAGGATGCGGTACATATAAAAGATTAATTTTGATAATATAAGCAGTTCGTTTTTAGTAGTCAAGAGGAAAATCTTTTGGTCCCCAGATATTATCGGCTAGTACAGTTATAGTCGTTTCTTGTTTTAATCTTTCCACATCAAGTTTTAAAATGAATTCTACATGTTTTTGGAATGCATAGGTAGATGAACTTCCATTGGCGTATCCTAGTAAGTTGCATCTGATCACAAAATAAAGAATAGGAATATGAGATGCACTTTCTTTTGTTGATACATGAATTAGCTTGACTTCTTTGACATAAGATGAATAACCATGATAGCTTTCATTATGTAAGCATGCACCTTGGGCTATTGCATATAGACTGTTGTGGCTAAATTCTTCGTCCCAATATACATGTAATGGGAATGAGCATCCGTTTATATTGACTGCGCCATGATAAGATCTATCACTTAGAGCACGGCTTAGTACAGTATCCGGCATAACCACCTCTTTCGCGTTGTCGCGTATTTCCTTCAACTTCATGAGCTTGTTTATAAACTCATTGCGATATTCGTCTGTCAGTGGCTGGTTACTTTCATACGAGATTGGCATGTACGGGAATCCGTACTCTGTCGCGATGGCTTTCAGTTTGTTTAAGCTTTGCTCCTGTTGGGAGATTTCCGGCATTGTGTTTTCTTGTGAACAGCCTGCAAAAAGGAATGCGATACTTAGTAAGCATCCGTAAAGTAGTTTTTTCATATCGGTTATATTTTTAAGGTCAGTAATTTTCTAACAAGGTTCTTATATAATATGATGCCGTATGCAATATAAGAATAATTATTTGATTATACAAGGAAATAGGTGACGGATTGCATTGGTAATTGTTGTCTGATGGGACATCTTAGAGTGTTTATATAAATAAGGTATAGCATGCCGCGTCTGCCTGAAACTTAGTTGCGTTTTTATTAATTATCTGAGCGTGTACGAAAACGGGATTCCATCGCTGGAAAAAGTGTTTTCAGGCGGTATTCCCATGGCTTTCCGTGAAATCCGATAAAATGCTTTTGTTGTTCTGGATCGGAGGAAAACACCCCTGTAATGGCTTCTGGATGGGGCTGGAAAACGCCCTGACGTTTTGGATGAAACGTTTAGGCGTTTTGGTCGAAACGCCGAAGCGTTTTTTTAAAACGTCTAGGCGTTTTATTTTCCGCGGAATGCGATTTTTTTTTTGAACTTTTTTGATTGTTGGCTTGAATTATCTAAATTATTATTATCTTTACTCTCAGTGTGTGAAAAATGTATTAATTAATGGCGGTAAGACTGTTAAAATTAAGAAAGAAGGATTCTTCTGCCGGAATTTTTTCAAGACGGCCGCGGAACTGAATTCTTGTCAGAGAAAATCCACTTGTATGGTCTGGCAAATTTTGGTTCGGAATTGTTTGTTTAATTAATCTTATAATCTATGTTTAAAAAATTCAAGTCAGTAAGCATGCTGTTGGCTCTTGCGGGAGCCGTCCCGGGCGGGATAGTCTATGCTGCTCCTGTACCTGATGTGAATGCTGTGGAAAGCACTCAGCAACAGTCTCAGTGTACGGGTGTCGTGCTGGACGAAACAGGCGAGACGGTAATCGGTGCGTCCGTAGTGGTTAAAGGAACGACTAATGGTGCTCTCACCGACATGGACGGAAAATTCTCTCTTCCAAATGTGAAGAAGGGGGATGTGATCCAGATCTCTTTTATCGGTTATCAGACCGTGGAGGTGAAATGGGACGGAAACCCTATCAGCGTAACACTGAGCGGTGACGAACAGATGTTGGACGAAGTGGTGGTGACCGGTTACGGTGGCGTACAGAAAGCCAAGACCATGACCGCTTCCGCATCTGTAGTGAAGGTGGAACAGTTGGCGAAACTCCCTGTTACCTCCATGGCGGAAGGTCTGGGAGGTCGTGTGGCCGGTGTGATCACGCAGCAGCCCTCCGGTGCCCCGGGTGAGAACATCCGTATCTGGATCCGTGGTGGTGAGGAGATCCTTTATGTGATCGACGATGTGGTGATGGAGAATGACCAAGGTAACGAGTTCTTCAGCCGCCTGCGTCCGGACGATATCGCGTCCATGTCTGTGTTGAAGGATGCGGCCGCTACCGCGGTTTACGGTCCTCGTGCAAAGAACGGTGTAGTGGTGATCGCCACCAAGCGTGGTACGGAAGGTGCGCCGACCATCACATTCAGCCAGAAGCTCTCGGCCATGACCCCTTCCTACCGTGCGAAGGGCATGAGTGCTTACGAGTATGCGCAGGCACGCAATGAGGTGGAGTTCGCGACCCGTCAGGAGAATCCGAGCTACAACAACACGGAAATGTCGAAGTATTACATGGGCGACCTGTGGCAGAAGGGATACGACCGTAACAGCATCATGAACATGGTGAACGAGAAGTACGGCATGAACTATACGATGGATCAGATCAACGACCTTTTCGACCCGTTTGCCACTCAGGGCGGAAACATCCAGGACTATTATTCCACTTACGATCCGTGGGATATGTTCGACCACGTGCAGCCGATGTACCAGACCAACCTGAGCATGAGGGGCGGTGGCGAGCGCATCAAGTACTATTCCAGCTTGGGTTATCTGAAGCAGGAAGGTATCAGCGACTCGTACGACTACGAGCAGATCAACATCATCCTGAATACGGATGCCTATCTGCTGGAGGACAAGAGCCTGAAATTCACCTTCAACCTGAACGGCCATACGACGAACCGCAACCAGCCGGCTGTAGGTGATGTGTTTACACAGGCGATGTACGGGCATACCATGCCTACCAGACCGGAGACATGGAGTACGGGACTGCCGAAACAAGGTTCTCCCAAGTCGTTGTTGAATAACGGCTTCAATGACTCGGAGGCTTACCGTTTCCAGATGAACGCCGCATTGAAGTGGAATGTGCCTTGGGTGGAAGGACTCTCCGCCAGCGCGAGTGTGAACTTCACCACTACCTACAACCGTGATAAGAAGTTCAGCCACGATGAAGAAGGCGTGTACGGAAATCCGGCAGCCACGTCCACCACATCGTACAACCAGAACAACGCCAAGCTGTACGAATACTGGTACAACTACAAGCTGCTGACCGGTATCTTCCAGATTGACTACAACCGCTCGTTCGGCAAGCATAACTTGGGCGTGATGGCCAACTACCAGAGCCAGGTGCGCCGCGAGAACTGGTCATCGCACCAGAAACACGGCTATCCTACCACATTAGCCCCACAGACTGATCTGGGTGCTTCCATGGATTCAATGGGAGGTTCGGCTAAGGACTGGGGATCGGCTTCTTATATCTTCCGTCTGACCTACGACTACGACAACAAATACCTGTTCCAGTACAGCGGAAACTACAACGGTTCGCTGAGCTACAGCCCTGACAAACGCTGGGGATATTTCCAGGCGGTGTCTTTGGGTTGGGTGATGAGCGAGGAAGGATGGTTCAAGAGAGCCATCAATCCGAAAGCCATCAGCATGTTGAAGATCCGCGGCGGTTTCGGTCTGGTTGGTAACGAGGTAGGTGATCCGTTCTCTTATCTTACCAGCTATACGCAGAATCCGACCCGTCTGCTGTTTGGCGCCAACATGGCTTCCAATGTGGGTTGGTATGTGGGCCAGGTGGCCAGCGACTTGTCATGGTCCAGCAGTAAGCAGATGGGTCTCGGTCTCGACTTCGGATTCCTGAACGACCGTCTGACCGGTAGCTTCGACACTTTCCTTTATTTGAACAAGGGTGATGAGATGAACATGACGGACGACATGATCCGTACGGATATTCTGGGTATGCCGAATGTGCCGAAGATCAATGCTCCGTATGTAACCAACCGCAAGGGCGGTTATGAGATCCAGCTCAACTGGCAGGACCGCATTGGCAAGGTGGGCTATCGCCTCGGTCTGACCCTTTCTCACTGGGATGAGATTACCACACGCCATTCAAGTACCGCTTCTGACTGGTATTATGACGTATGGGATACTGTGGGGAAACGTTACATGAATGAAGTGTATGGCTTTGCCCTCAAGACCGACGGATTGTTCGGAAGTTGGAACGAGATGTATAACTCCATGCTCCACAGTACACGCAACAAGACACTGGGTACGATGAAGACAGTGGATATCAACGGTGACGGTCAGGTGAACGACTATTATTGTTTGAATGTGGCTGGCGATGTGCCTTTGACACAATATGGTGTCACTGTGGGTGCGGATTGGAACGGATTCGATCTGGAACTCTTCTTCCAGGGTGCCCATCAGGTAACCGGTGCGATGCCTTCTCCGTTCCGCAGCCAGCAAAGCTGGATGTGGAACTACGGACAGTACGGATTCCAGAACGCCTACACACCGAGCAACCCGGATACGGATGCCGCACTTCCGATTCCGGTTTCAGAGAGTGACGGATGGGGTTATAACCTGGTGGACCGTTGGGCGTTCGACGCTTCTTATCTGAAGCTGAAGAACATCAGCCTCCGTTATGATATGAAGCGCCATGTGCTGAAGAACGTGTCGGCCATCCAGGCATTCGAGTTGAGCTTCGTGGTGACCAACGCATTCACATGGACCAAGAAGTCTTATCCGCTGAAAGGCCTGCAGGATCCGGAATATATTACAACGGGTTCATCTATCTATGCTACCAACGGTACATTGGGAAGCTACCCGACTCAGCGTTCTTATACTTTCGGTCTTACCATTACTTTATAAAGCATATTCTATATGAAACAGAAAATGAACAAATACATATTCGGCGGATTGCTGTTTACTGTCCTGATGGGAGGTACCACAGCCTGTGATCCGCTTGGCATCGAGCCTTCGACTACGGTGGACGAGGACCGCTTCTGGCAGAACTCACAGTTGGCGCGCTCGTATGTGAACAATTTCTATACATTCGCTCCCGCCGCTTCCGGTCATAATTTCCAGTCGGAGCAATGGTCGGACAACTGCCAGGGAAACTATGAGCAGGACTGGAATACCTACCGGCAGGACAATTTCAACCAGCGCAACTATGATGAGACCAGTGGCATCACTTGCTTTACGGCTCCGTGGAGCGATGCCTACAAGAACATCCGTTCCATCAATCTTGCCCTTGAACGATTGCCGGGAAATGAGGCGGTGACCGAAGAACTCCGCAACCAGTTGCTGGCGGAATCTTATTTCTTCCGTGCATGGGTGTACTTTGATATGGAGAAATACTGGGGTGCTGTGCCTTACGTGGACAAGGCGCTGACTCTGGAAGATGACACCTATCTTCCGCAGACCAAGCGTGAGACCCTGTTCGACAACATGCTGGCCGATTTGGACAAGTCGCTGGAGTATTTCCAGGCATACGGCGGTACTCCCGATGTGGGTATGGTGAATGCGGATGTGGTGAACGCCTTTAAGTCGCGTGTGGCCTTGTATGCGGCCAATGCGGCGGAAGCCTCCACTACAGGCATCTATTCGGACGATCAGGCTGGTCTGTTCAAGTTCGAGAAGACCGCTCAGCATTATTACCAGATTGCATATGACGCTGCCAAGGCCGTAATCGGAAAATATTCGCTGGAACCCAATTACGAGGACCTCTTCATTACGGAAGACGCGCATACCAGCGTGGAATCCATCTGGCCGGTGATGTTCAAGCGTTCTGACCGTGAGGGCTTTAATCCGACTTCAATCAATGGTCCTGACGGTACCTATTATGGAGGAACGCAGGAGCACAGCTATGAGTGGGATAGACGTAGCGGATTGTTCCCTACCCAGGATCTGGTGGACTGCTACCTGCAGAAGGATGAAGTGGACGGCAGATGGAAAAACTGGTGGGAGACTTCCCAGGCACAGTCGCTGGGCGTGACAGTGGACGGAAATGGTGAAATCTACGGCCATGGCGCGGATTACCGTAAGATCTTTGAGAATCGTGACAAGCGTTTCTATGCTACGGTGACTTACGACGGTGCATACATGGGACCGGAAGAGGAAATGTATATCATCCAGACTTGGATTGACAATTCGGATCCTGAAAATACATTGAAGTACAGTGCCTTGCATACAGGTTACAGATCAACGGATGATATGGACAGTCCTCCTGTCGGCAACCGCTCTTCTTCGCAGACCATTAACGGTTACTATTCAAGAAAGTATTCTCATTTCGATGCTTTCAATGAAGACGGAACACTTAACATGGATCAGCGCACCACTTGTTATTTCAATATCCGTTATGCGGAGGTGTTGCTGAACTGCGCCGAGGCCGGCATCAAGCTGAGCCAGACTGATGCGGAAGGCTATATCAACGAGATCCGTGGACGTGCGGGACTGGATAACTTTAACGCCGGTGAGGCCGGACACGACCTGTGGGAGGAAATGAAACTGCAGCGCCGTCTGGAATTCGCGTTCGAATGTCCTGGATTCCGTTACTTCGACCTGTTGCGTTGGAGCGAAGCAGAAGGCAAGACCACCATTGATGAGCTGAACACTCCGTCAAGAGGTCTCTGGATTTTCCGTAAGGGTAAGGCAAGTGAGGAAATCGGTGTGCAGGGTTATCCGGCAGAACCGGGTGAGGCAGGATATTTCGAGCCTTATTTCCAGACATTCGAGATGCCTTATAGCTACTATGACAGAAAGTTCGACAATGCGAGATACTATTTTGTTCCGTATTCTCAGACAACTCTCCGTGACTACACGCAGTTGCAGCAGAATCCGGGATGGTCAAACTTCAGATATAACGATTAAAAGATTAATAAGATATGAAGATCAAGACATTAAGTAAACTTTGCCTTGGATTGGTGATGTTGGGCAGTGTGGCCGGACTGACAAGTTGTAAGGCAGGTCTGACTTACGAAGAAGCTCCTGAAAATATCTATTCGGAAGTGGGATTGAGTGCTTTTACTGTTCGCTCAAGACAACTGTTTGAGAACCAGGTGTGGGGAGTAAACTATGACCAATGGGTTCCCGAAGTGTTGTATACAGTGGTTGTCGGTGGCAGCAGTTCGATAGAATGGACGAATGAAACAGGTTCTGACTATATGTTGGAAGACGGGACGGCAGTGGCTCCGGGACAGACTGTGACATTGTCCGGTACCATGACAGAAGAGTCGGATGCGAGCGCTCCCGACGGTGTCGTTACAGTGCTGCATTCGTATGTGTTGCCTGAGGCTACTTATACGACAGAGAACAAGGGATTCGTGTTCGACGGCTCGAAATTCTCCGGTGAATTTGAATTGGTGGATCCGACCAACAACCAGTCACAGTCCATAAAGCTGCCGATCAAGCAGAATGAGCTGATCTGTGACTTTACCTTGGTGGATTATGACGCATGTACGGTAGAACCGCAGGATGACGCTCCGGCGTTGGGTATTCCCGCTGACTATACCCAGTCCCGCCGTTATCTGGTAAGAAACAACCGGACTCACCGCCCGGCTGGTGTGGAAGAATATAGACGCCTGTATGAGGTACGTCTGACATTCTTACCATAATGTTTTAACATAAATACTGAAGAGGACAGCGCGGGAGCGCTGTCCTTTTTTAGGTTTGTGAGGTGTGTTTGTTTTTGTTGGATTCAAGTGTACTTAATAAACTCGGTTATGTATAGATATTTGTTCTCAGTCTTATTGGCATGGCTTTCTTTCTGTTCAGTCTCCGCACAGCAGGAGAAGGCTCCGTCCCCCTATTATTTTGATGGTTTCAAGCAGGCGCTTCTGGTGGGGAAAGGCGTCCAGTATAGTGTGAAAGTGAATTACGACCTGGTGGGCAACCGCTGGTTCTTCATTGATTCGGGCGACCGGAATCTGGTAAAGGAACTTTATCCGGAAGGGATCTCCCTGTTGAAGATAGAGGGAAGGACGTTCCTGATGGCCGAACGCGCGTTGATCGAGATGATCCAGGCAGAACCCTACTTCTGTGTGGAGTACGTGGCGGAAACAAGGAATGCCCCGAAAACAACCTCATACGGAGGCGAGACCCAGACCGCGGCAGTGGATAACTACAGCACCCTGTTGGGCACGGGAATCAGCGGAGGCCAGCAGCAGAACAGGAAGATTGTGGTGGGGATTGGGAAGGAATATGAGGTGAAAGTCGGGAAAAAGACCCGCCGCTTCAGTGACGGAAAGGGTTTCGTGAAGCTGTTCGATAAGAAGCTTCGTCCGGAAGTGGAGGCGTATCTCTCTTCCAATCCCACGGATTTCACGGACATAAAGAGTGTGGCGGCGTTGGTGAACCGTTATTTTGCCGAATAATCAGCGGAACCGCCGTTCTCCGACAATCAGGAAAAGCTCGTCTTTCAGTCCGTCGGGGAACTCCACTCCCCGGAGCTGGAGGCTCCGGCACCATCCGGCCACTTCTTCTTCTTTCATGGTGTACATGATGTCGCGGAACTCGTTGGTTTCTTCTTCCGTATAGGAGTTGGACGGACGGCCTTTGAAACGGTCCAGTTCCTCATCGTCGTAATATTCTATCTGTCTGCTTACGGCGGCCAGGAGGCTTTCTTTCTCGCATACGGCATGTTGGCCGCAGCATTCTCCGTCCACGGTCCTGACTTCCGGAGCCTCTTTCAGCTCTCCTTTTTCAATCTTCTTCCGGATATTCCTGTTGTAGAAAAAGCCGGCTGTCATTCCGGCCAGCACCACTCCGGCCAGAATGAGCGCAAGAATCCACACGACTGTCATTCCTCTATGATATTGAATCCAGCGGCTGTCAGATCTTTCCAGAAATGTGGATAGGATTTGGAGACGACCTCCGGTTGGTTGATCCGTAATTCCTGCAGTCTGAGTGCGGTGGGGGCGAAAGCCATGGCCATGCGGTGGTCCTCATAGGTGTCGATGGCCGGCTGGTCGTCTTTTCTGCACCGTCGGCCCATCCATGTCAGTATGGAGCCTTCTTCTTCGGTCAGCACAATTCCCAGTTTCCGCATTTCGGCAATCAGTGCGGCCATACGGTCGGTCTCCTTGATTTTCAGGCTTTGCAGTCCGGAAAAGCGGAACGGGATATTCAGCATGGCGCAGGTGACGACCAATGTCTGTGCCAGGTCGGGCTGATCTACAAAGTCGTATTCCAGATGCATGACGGCATCGCCCTGTTTCTGCAGGGTGACCGAATCGTTGTTGAAGATGGTACGTACGCCCAGCTTGCCGAACAGTTCCGCCACTTTGGCATCGCCTTGAAGGCTGGACTTGAACAGTCCCGGCAGCGTGACGGTGGCCTTGTCTGAAAGGGCGACCATTTCATACCAGTAGGAGGCTGCACTCCAGTCGCTTTCTATGAGATACGGACGTGAGACGTAGGGTTTGGGGGCCACTTCCAGTTGATTGTCGGAAATCCATCCGGCTTGTGCGCCGAACTCTTTCATCAGTCCCAGAGTGAGATTGATGTAAGGACGGGAGATAATCTCACCCGTGAGTGTCAGTCGCAGGCCGTTTTTCAGGACCGGACCTACCATCAGCAGGGCGGAAATGTATTGCGAGCTGACGTTTCCCGGCAAGGATATTTCGTGTCCGTTCAGTTCTTTCCCTGTAATCTGCAAAGGCGGGAATCCTTCATCGGATGTATATCGGATGTCGGCACCCAATGCACGGAGCGCGTCGACCAGAATCCTGATGGGGCGCTGTTGCATGCGGGGAGTTCCCGTAAGGATATGTGTGCCTTCAGTCACGGAAAGATATGCGGTGAGAAAGCGCATGGCCGTACCTGCCGCCTTGATGTCGATGACGGAAGGCATGTCCCTCAGGGCGTTTGTCATGACCTGAGTGTCGTCGCAGTCTGAAAGGTTCCGGATGTCCCCGTGTTTTTCCGCCAGTGCGTTGATGACAAGCACACGGTTGCAGATGCTTTTGGAAGACGGCAGCTGGATGACCGTATCTATCTGTGCCGGAGGAGTGAGTAATATACGTTTCATGATTGGCATATAGTATGATTGGCCGCAAAGATAGGAAATTAAATGAAGAATGAAGAATGAAGAGTGAAGAATGAAGAGTGAGGAGTGAAGAATGAGGAGTGAGGAATTGCCATACGGACGGAAGCGATTCTTCATTCTTCATTCTTCACTCTTCATTTATAAAATTTTCGCCTTATCCACAGATAGTAGCCGCTCAACGGGAGTGTTCCGCCGATCAGTGCGACCAGGAAATAGAGGATTTTGGTCGTCATTCCTCCCCAGCTTCCGGTATGGAAGGCATAGAACCATCCTTTCAGTGTCTGTGAGCGGGGAGTCTGACTGTACGGAATGATTTTCTTGATCTCACCGTTCCTCGGGTCAAACTGTATGCGGTCGTTCTTCCGCATGGATGAGGCAGGGTACGGGTCTACCTGGGCTTCTCCTGCTGAAAGGGTGATGGTCTTGTGTTCCGGATAATGTGTCAGCAGCCGGGTGTACACCTGGTCCCAGACCTTGAAGTCCGTTGTGGCGGAATCTTTTTCTTTCTGGCGTTTCTCTCCGTGGCTTTTTGAGGTGTCCTGGCCACCAAACAGGGAATAGGCTGCGTTCCGGTACCATCCGAACGACCAGGTGAGTCCTGTCAGGGCCATGACGAGCAGAAAAAGAGTGGCATAGAATCCCAGTGACACATGGCTGTCGTACCAGAAGCGTCTCCAGCCTTTCGTGCATGACACTCTCAGCCGGTTCTTCAGTGACTTGCGGGTTCTGGGTATCCAGATGGCAAGACCGGTGATCAGGATGATTGCCATAAGGAGGGTACTTGTTCCCACAATGATTTTTCCGACAGACTTCTCGCCTTTTTGTGGAGGAGGGTCCATGAGCCATCGGTGAAGCTTCCGCATGGTCTGGAAAAACGGATGGTTTTCGGTCCATCCGTTTATTTCGCCCGTGTATGGGTTGACGCTCAACGTCTTTTTCCCGGTTTCCTTGAAACTGGCCATGCATACGCCGTCCGGTGTGCCAGGTATTTGCAGGGAGGCAAGCGTCAACGGATCCGGGATTTGTCTCTCTATGTGCCGGACCAGTTCCGAAGGTTTCAGGAATTTCCCTTCTTGTGGCTTCTCCGTACGGTACAGGTGTGGGTTGAGTGCCTGTGTGATGTCCCGTTCGAACACCAGGGCCGCTCCCGACAGGCAGATGACGGAAATCAGGATGCCTGTCGGTATGGAGAGCCAGAGGTGTATGTTCTTGAGTGACTTTCTCATTTGTTATGGCATGCTTATTCGGAAACGGTGGCGGACAGGGTGCCCAGGGCGGTTACGGAATCCACTTCCTTGATTTTCAGTCCGGCAGTCGCTTGTCCGGTGGTCGGGTCGATGCGGTAGATGGTCGGTGCCGCGCCGTCGGTGGTCACTACCGGGATGTAGGCATAGCCGTTGTCGCTGCATGGAGTGCCGATGCTGGAGAGGACAGCCACGTCCGGCAATCCGGTCACTACGGTCAGGCTTTGGTCTTCTCCTTTGAATACGGCCAGCTCGTTGCGCTTGGCCGATGTCCCGGCCATGCCTTCCGCTCCGTCGCTGTACATCTGAAGCAGGAAGTAATCTTCGGTGATATGCCAGCAGCGGAACATCGGATTATGGTTGCCCAATGTCTCGAGATTGACATGGTAATTCTCGTCGAATGTGGTTTCTCCGGCTTTGATACGGACTACTCCTGAGGGGAGTTTTCCTTGTACACGATGGAGTGTGAACGTGCCCTCGTCGTTGGTGACCGTGGTTTCTGCCGTGGTGGTGCGTCCGTAGCCCGGTGAGAACACATACAGGTCGCCGTTGTCGGCCGCCCAGATGGTCTGATAATATTGGGAACGCATGCGTCCGCTGGCGAAACCGATCTTTCCGGTACGGGCAATGACAGGAGTTTCGTTGAAATCGTCTCCGCTGTAGATGGCAACGAACGCACTGTCGGGGTATTGGGTGGTAGGAATCATGCCGGCTGTATATTGTCCGGAACCTTGTCCTCCGCTGTGGTCGGTCACGTATTTGCGGTCAGAAATCAGTTCCGGATACGTGTTCACTCCGTAATGGCTCATACCCATCGGTACCACGGATGTGTAAAGCTTTCCGTTGGCTTCCACGAATCCCGCGAAGCTGACACGTTCGCCGTTGCCCAGGAAGTTCTCGGCGATGTGGCTGCCTGTCGTGGTGGTGGCATCGTTCACATTCAAATAATTGAACTGGAGATAGTAGGCGTAGTTGCCTTGTCCGTCGGTCTCCTTGCTTCCGGCATTGGTGGAGGCGGTGATCACGTTGTCGCCCCATGTTCCGTAGGTGGTGGTGCGGTTATAGGTGTAGCTTTGCGCCTCTTCCACGGTGCCCTGGCTGTTGAGGCGGTAAGAGAATCCGGTGCCCTGGCTTCCGTCGTTGTACTGGAAGTTGAAGAGGTAGCGTTCGCGGTAGAAGATCCAGTTGGAGCCTGATTCTGTCTCGAATCCGTTTCCTTTTCCTGACACTTCGCCTTCATCGAGTGATTCGGTCGCAATCAGATAGCTGGCGTCGCCGGCCTGGGCGGCGATCACATAGCGGCGTACGGTCTCTTCGGCCGGAGGTGTCTCTCCGCCTTCCTCTCCACCTGTTTCCGGTTCTTCTGTGTTCACGGGGTTGTCGTCACTGCAGGATGTGAAAGTGGCTCCGCCGCACATCATGGCGGCCATGGCCCATACTAAATAATTCTTTTTCATATACATTTTTGTTTTGATGGTTATTGTTCTTTTTTGACCGGTTCAATCGCCGAAATATACTCTGATCTTTCCATAGAAGGCCCGGCCGGCTTTCTGGAGACTGAAATTGTCATACAGCTTCTCGTCGGTGAGGTTCCGGCATTCCAATGAGAGGTTGTAGCGGCCGTTCCGGATGGAATAGCCGATGGTAAGATTATGCGAGAACTGTTCGGGCACTTTGCTTTTGGTGCGCGGGTCGCCCAACGCTTCCCAATAGAGAGGGAACTCGTGCTGGTAATAGCTGTCGTAGCTTACCGTCAGCGCATTGCCTTTCGCGAAAAGGTCGCGCCAGGTGAAATTGGCGTCGAAATTGGCGAATGTGTAGGGTTGGTTGGGAATCCGTTGCCCGTAGCTCACGCTTTCCTGCAAGGTGTTTCCTGCCCGGTAGCGTTCGTCATCGCGTGCGTTGAGGTTGTTGAACGTGCCTCCGATACTGAACCAGTGTGAATAGCTGTATCTTGCCGAGACGTTGAATCCTTTTGTCTTTACCTTTCCGTGGTTCTCGTAGATGCCGTAACTCATACCGCCGATTGCGTCCAGTCCGCGTTTGATGTAGTCTTTGGTGTCCCGGTAGATCAGGCTTCCTTCCAGATAGAGGTTGTGCTTGCCGATCTGCTTTTCGTAACTCAGGTTGAAGTTGACATTGTCACTTTTTTCCGGGCGCAGGCTGGCCTGTCCGGCCTCAAGGTCCTCATCTCCGAAAAGTTCGTCGGTGGTGGGCAGCCTGTATGCTTTCTCGTACGAGAGTTTTGCCTGCAGGCCGTCGATGATGAAATAGGTTCCGGCCGCTCCGTATCCGAATGAGGCGGTGTGGCGTGAGAGGTTGATATAGTCGCCCACTCCGTCATCGTTCTGTGATACGGGACCTTTGTTGAACTGGTTATAGTATTTGCCGAATGCGGATATGTTCCATTTTTCGGACAGCATCATGCGGTAGGAAAGTCCGGTGATGTTCTTGCGTGTGATTTTGGGTATGTTGAACGCCGAAATCTGTGAGCTTCCGTTGACATACGAGCGGGTGGTGCGTTCGAATGTGCTGAGCACATGGTTCAGGGTGAGCATGTGCGCGGAGCCGATACGGTAGTTGACGGTGAAGGTACCGTTCCAGTTCGTGTTCTTCGATTCGTTGTTCTGGTACGACTGCTCGCCGGGCGTGCCGGTGTATTTCCGTTGTCCCAGCCAGTTGTATTTATAAGAGGCTGTATCGATGTTGTGGGTGATGTTGTGGTTGTAGTTTGCCGTCAGCACCACATCGAGTCCCTTCACCAGAAGGTCACGTTTGCTGTACTCCAGCGAAGGCATGAACGAGTGGCCTTTACGGTGCTTCTGTCCGAACACGATGTACTGGTATACGCCTGTCTGTATTTCCTTGTAGAAATGATTGTAGTTGAGTCCGACCATCAGGCGGTCTGCCCAAGGTTTGTCCACTACGCCGATTTTTCCGATGACCGCCTCATTGTGGAACCGGTCATTGAAGCGTTTCACATGATAAATCTTATTCCGGTCTGTGCTTTCCGTCACTCCGTCTTCTCCGAATTCGGTAATGTAATTGTCGATGTGATAGTCATTGTCCGAGAAGTTCTGGAATGCATTGACTTCATAGGTTAGACCATTCTTGAAAGTCTGTCCGAAATGGACGTATGACTTGTGTGTGTTGAACGAGCCGTATGAATAGGAGCCGTCCAGAAACCAGTCCCGTCTTTTCTTGTTGGTCACGATGTTGATGACGCCGCCCAGTGCGTCGGTTCCGAATCCGACGGGTACTACTCCTTTATATACCTCGATGCGTTCGGCGAAGTTGGCCGGGATGTTGTTCAGGTCGAAGGCGGTTCCCGTCCCCTCCTGCGGAACCCCGTCAATGAATACTTTCACATGTTTTCCGCTGA
The DNA here is from genome assembly GCA_019120125.1 of Candidatus Phocaeicola excrementigallinarum. Taxonomy (GTDB): domain Bacteria; phylum Bacteroidota; class Bacteroidia; order Bacteroidales; family Bacteroidaceae; genus Phocaeicola; species Phocaeicola excrementigallinarum. Next base: position 74,114 of record DWVR01000001.1, read on the forward strand.
AGCCGTCGAGCATGATCTGCATGTCGGAGCCGACTCCTCCCGATTCGCGCAGTTTCATGCCGGGAAGTTTCTGGAGTGCCTCGCTGAGGCTTCTGGTGGTGTTCTTCATCTCGCTCAGGTCCATGGCTACCGCATTGAAGGCGGAACGTTTCACCCGGCCCACTCCGTTGGACACGACAACCACTTCTTCCAGCTCTTCCACGGAGGGCTGTAGGGTCACGTCAACGCGCGTTTCTTTTTCTCCGTTGATCTCGATTTCTTGCTCATAAGTCTCAAAGCCAATCATGGAAACCACGAGCGTGTATTTCCCGGAAGGTATCTGTAGGCGGTAGAGACCTTTTTCGTCTGTGGCGCACCCGAACCTGGTGTCCTTCAGGTATACGGTGGCAAAGTCCACCGGTTCTTTTCCGGTTGTGACAACCCTGCCCGACAAGGCAATGTCATGTCGTCCTTTCCCGTGTCCGCGTTTGTGGCTGTGTTGGGCATTCGCACCCATGCAAAAAGTTAATGACATGGCGAAAACCAATAGATTGATGATTGTTTTCAAGGCGTTTGTGGTTTTTTAAATGTTAATATCTTTATTTGTTCTAAATAAGAATTATATTTGTGGCGGCAAAGATAAGTGATGGAGTTGAATATTGGAAATAAGAAAATTTTGAGGTTTCTATAAGAATTATGATATGAGGACGGATTTGGAATGGTTCAGGACCTTCAAGGCCGTGTTTGAGACAGGTACCATGAGTGATGCGGCCAAAGAGTTGAGTATCTCCCAGCCGGGGGTGAGTCTGCATTTGAATGCGCTGGAAGCCTATATCGGTTTTCCGTTGTTCAAGCGCAATACCCGGAAGATGATTCCCAATGAGCGTGCGAAGATACTTTATCAGCAGGTTTGTGATTCGCTGGTGAAGTTGGAGGAAGTGGAACGTAAGTTCGGCAAGAAAAAGAAGGAAGGGCGCGGTACGTTGAGTATCGGAATGTATGCTTCCTTGTATCGTCAGTGTCTGGAGGCTCATATTCCGGAATTTGGCTTTAATGTGATCATGCATTTGGAGACGACGGAGAATCTGATACCTCTGCTCGCGCACGGGGCGGTCGATCTGGCTGTACTCAATCAGGAGGTGCCTTTGCGTAACATCTGCTATGAGTTGTTGGGGACAGTCCGGCTCGTCTTGGTGGCTGGTCCGGGAACAGATATATCCGGATTTTCCGGTCTGCCGGAGCGTAAAAAAAGGCTTTCGCAATGGCTTGAGTCGCAGTTGTGGTACAATACGGCGGATAGGGAACAGCTCAATCTGTTCTGGAAAGAGAATTTTGGCGGGAATCCTGATTTTGCGCCCAATCATATTCTTCCCGACAAGTACTCTATTATCCGCTGTCTTTCGGGAGGAAAAGGAGTGGCGGTGCTGCCCGAATCTCTTTGTCGGGATGCCATCGGAAGGAAAGAGCTGCTCAAGTTGTGGGAGGGCTATCATCCGGTGGAGACCACGCTGTATTTCGGATATAGGAAGAATCAGGTGTTGGCGGACGAGGTGATGGCGGTGAAAAGTCTGGTCAAGGCGGAGTTGGACAGACTTATGAAAGGGTAGGCATGCCACTGGCGGATATTTTTGTTAAAACTATATAATTGTAGGAAAAGTGTATCTTCGGATATGAACAATCTCGTATTTTTGCCGCCGGAACACTTTTTTTATTTTTATGGATGAAATAATCATTATTATCGGGTTGATAGTGCTTAACGGCATTTTCGCCATGTCCGAGGTGGCATTAATATCAGCCCGTAAATCCCGGCTTTCTACCGACGCTAAAAATGGAAGCAAGTCTGCCCGTGTGGCGCTGAGACTGGCGGAAGATCCTGACCGCTTCCTTTCTACAGTTCAAATCGGAATTACATTGATCGGTATCCTTACAGGTATTTATTCTGGCAACAAGATTGCCGCTGAGTTCTCGTCCGCATTGGCTTCGTGGGGACTTTCTTCTGTCTATGCCCCTGTTGTGGCGCAGATAGTGATTGTGGTGATAGTGACTTATCTTACCATTATTTTCGGAGAGCTTGTCCCTAAACGTATCGGGCTTGGAGTGGCGGAAAAGGCCGCTAAATTGGTGGCGCGTCCGATGAATGTGCTGGCTAAAATCGCCTTGCCTTTTGTCTGGTTGTTGTCCAAGAGTACAGAAGTGATGTTTAATCTTCTGGGTATCAAGGAATCCGGTAGCAAGGTGACGGAAGAGGAGATCCAGTCGATGATTCAGGAAGGAGCGGAAGATGGAGAGGTGCAGCCAGTGGAACAGGATATCGTCCAGCGTGTTTTCTTGTTGGGTGATCTGAAGGTCGGCTCAATTATGACGCATAAAAGCGATATCGTATGTCTGGAGACTGATATGAGGGCTGACGATGTGCGCAAGATGCTGAACGGCCATCTTTATGAGTTCTATCCGATTGTGGAGGAAGGGGATCTGGACCATGTGACAGGGGTGGTATATCTGAAGGATCTTGTGCTGCACTTGTCTGAACCGGATTTCAATCTGCAGGCACTGACTCATGAACCTGTCTATTTTCATGAGAACATGAATGTGTATAAGACGCTCGAGCAGATGAAGCAGAAGAAGATCAGTCGGGCTCTGGTATGTGATGAGTTCGGTGTATGCGTGGGAATCATCACTTTGCGGGATATATTGGAAGGTCTGGTAGGGTCAATGGATGATCCGGAAGAAGAGCCGGATATAATCAAGCGGGTGAATAAGGAAGGATGGCTCGTGGATGGCCAGTGTCCTTTATATGATTTCTTGTCATATTTCAAGCGCAGGGACTTGTTCGAGAATGCGGACTATCATACGTTGGGTGGACTCATATTGCAGCAACTGCAGCATATTCCGCAAAGTGGCGAGACGATGGAATGGAAAGGTTTCGTGTTTGAGGTGGTGGATATGGATGGGGCGCGTATAGATAAAGTGCTCGTGACGATACCGATGTCGGAAGACGACGGCGATAAGGAGGCCTGAGAATATACGAAAATAGATACAGGGATACGGAGTTTTTTAGGGATTGTCCCATAAATTCTGCTCTTTTGAGAAGAAAAAACTCCGTGTCCCTGTTTTTTTTGTCCTTGCATGGATTCTGTATTATATATATTAATGTGTATTTTTATCAGGCTCTTGTCTCCCCGTTTTTGTTTGTTTTGATATATTCTTCTGTTAATCAGTGTTTTCATGTAAAGCATGGATTTTTTTTCAAAAAAACTTTCGTATAAGTTTGTGTATTCGTTATAAGGTTGTACCTTTGCACTCGCTTTCGGGAAGCGAGGGGGTTTTTCCCCGGATGCTTGTCGGTTAAAGCGGAGGGCCATGACAGGATTTGGATAGGAATGACGAGAGAGAAC
>DWVR01000009.1 GCA_019120125.1 Candidatus Phocaeicola excrementigallinarum
TGCCGGTATCTGAACATCTCGCCCCGTACCCTGCAGACACTCCGTGATAACGGTACCCTGCCTTTTTCTCAAATCAATCACAAGATATTCTATAAGCCGGAAGATGTGCAGGGTATCGTCAAGAAAGTTGAGGACAGAAGAAAAGAGGCTCTTTACAGAGGCCGTAACATATAACAGTTAAATAATAACCACTAAATCCATAATAACATGAGTGAACTGAGAACAGACAGCAGAGAATGGGTACACCGTATCATGGGAAGTCTTGACCGTATGCTGGTCGGGATTGAGAATCTGGCGGTCGGAAACCGTCCCGTACTGGGCGGTGAACGCTATCTGACCGACAAGGAAGTGTCGGCACAATTGAAACTGAGCAGACGCACGCTTCAGGATTATCGTAATGAAAGGAGAATATCCTATTACCAGTTGGGAGGTAAAATCCTTTATCGGGAGAGTGACATAGAGAAAATGCTTCAGGAGAATTATCGGGAAGCATATATGAGTGGTAAATAAAAGAAAGGCATAAAGGCTGTGTGCCGGTTTTGATGAACCGATGTCACACAGCCTTTATGCTTGTATGATGAACAATTATAAATCTTCAGGCATGGGGATGACAAGGATAGAGTCACTGCACCGGATTCCGTAGAATACGTCACGAACCCGCCCCTGCTGAGGAACCAGCACACCTTTTTCCACCAAATCTTTTATATCGCGTGCTGCTGTATCCGGTGATACCTTTACACGTTTTGCCCAGTTCTTGGCCGTCAGTTTGCCGGGATAACCGTCCAAATATAAATTCAAGACTTCACATTGTCGTTCGGACAGGACTGTTTCGGCATGGGTTTGCCAGAATATGGCCTTGTTAAGAACCTTCGACAATGTTTCGTCGGATTGCTCGACGGAACGGAGCAGGCAGTCAAGATACCAGATGATCCATTCAGTAATCTCGCAATCTCCCTTCTGTGTTTTCTCCAATATGTCGTAATACTGTTTTTTATCTTTGTTTATCTGATGTGAGATACTGAAAAAACGCATCTTTGAGTTTTCGGCCTGTGAAAGTGCCATATCAGCAATGGCCCGTCCGATTCGTCCGTTTCCGTCATCGAAAGGATGGATGCATACAAACCACAAATGAGCTATCGCCGATTTTACATAGCCGTTATGTGCATCTGAATTGAACCAGTCCAGAAACCGATTCATTTCTTCGTCTATTCTTTCAGGAGCAGGCGCTACATAATGTACCTTTTCCCGACCGAACATTCCAGAAACAACTTTCATCTCTCCACTGCGGTATCGGGCTACATCTATTTTCGTCGGACCGCTCCATCCGGTAGGAAACAGGCAGTTGTGCCAGCCGAATAGTCTTTCATGGGTAAGCGGACTGTTGAAATTGACGGTTGCATCAAGTGCCATTTCCACTACTCCGTCTATATATCGTGAAGATTCGGTCGGATTCGGTAGTTGTACTCCGAGTTTGCGGGCTACAGATGAACGTACCTGTTCATTGTTCAATTCCACTCCTTCAATTTCTGATGATGCAATGATGTCATGAGAGATGGATTCAACTACGGCAGACATCTTGTCGTTAAAACCGATTACACTAAGGCGTCCCATCAGATAGCCGACAGCCTTGTGTACCTTGTTCAGCCTTTCACCGACAAGTTCCTTATCCCACGAAAAGAAAGGCCATTCTTTATGTTCATGTATATACATAGGCATCGCACGTTTTCTGCAAATATACGGTTTTGCGGACAATTGTCCGCAGAATTTGCGGCTTATTATCCGCCTGGGACACGGCTCTTTTAACAGTAGACACACGAGGCCGCCCCTACGGATCAATGAGGTATTGACTTTCCTCATGAAGTTAGTTCCGGTCTTTTCTCTATTGTATTTCAGAAATTTAACACAAAAAAAGACGTCAAATATTATTACGGAGGTAATATTTTTTTACATTTGCCAATAATGCTATAAAGCCATTATATTTTTGTCTGACCAAACATTAAAGACTATGAAACGTTTTGTCTTGCCGGCATGATAACACAATCTGATCAGCCCGCCATCTGCAACAAGCTGCAGACACTTGAAATCTGGACCGTCCCCACATTGCCCGCTCAAGGGCAATGACATCTTTTTGAATGCAGTACGCATCCGATAAGTCACATTTATTTCTCAATCAAAAAATCATAACCGTAAAAAAATGAACGCCATGAAAAAAATTCTACTTTTTATCCTTGCTTTAATGCCCATTCTATATTCCTGCAAGAATGACAATGAGCCTGAACCGGCAATAGGTCTCGGCACAGATCCGGAACTGAACATTTCTGAATATACATTCGGAAAGGAAGGAGGGCATTTGGAAGTGTACAGCACCATCGGAAGCGACCTGATGATCTATTCTTCCGGTCCCGAGTCCAAAGTAGAATGGGAATCCGACATCCCGGTACTCGAAGGAGAATGGTACAAAGTGACCTTCACAGCAGGACGTATCAATGACATCTACAGCCAAAAAAGAATCATCACCATCGATGTGAAACCCAACGACACGGGAAAGGAAAGAACGATTCCCCTTGACATCATGGCAGGAAATTTCGGCTGTCAGACAAGCTATAAACAGGCCGCGGAATAAGGCCTGCAGGCCCATAAGAGAGAGATTCACGATTCCGGCAACCCCACAAAAAAACGAATGTCTCAAAATGAAAATCGGCTATCAAAAAGTAATGTCATTCTGAGCATAGCGAAGAATCTCGTGTACATCAGCTTGTATTTTCGAGATTCTTCACTTCGTTCAGAATGACAAAATGAAAGCCTGTTTCTATTTTGATACAGCCTCGTTTTTTTCTGTCCGCAAAGTAACCGCGGATTATTTCTCGATTCCCACCAATTCCATTTCAAAAACCAGTGTGGAGAACGGCTTGATCTTTCCGCCCGGGCGCACGTTGGAGCCGTATGCCAGTTCCTGCGGAATATACAGTTCCCACTTCGAGCCCACAGGCATCATCTGCAATGCTTCCTGCCAGCCCTTGATCAGACTTCTAACCGAGAAAGTCACCGCCTTGTCCTTGGAGCTGTCGAACTCGGTGCCGTCAATCAGCGTACCCTTATAGATGACCTTCACTCTCGACTTGTCGGTCGGCACGGCGCCGTTGCCTTTCTTCACCACCTTGTACTGCAAACCGCTTTCAGTCACCTGTACACCGTCTTTCGACTTGTTGGCGGCCAGGAAGTCCTCGTTCTGCTTCTTGTAGTCACCATACTGAGCTTCCAACGCCTTCTCACGGATTTCCTCCGATTTCTGTCTCACATAGATGTTGGCAGAGTCGGCAGAAGCCAGCGCCTTACCCTTGGCAGCGGCGAGGAAGCCGGCCAGGAAGTTGCCCTTGTCGACAGCCACCGTCGTGTCCTGTCCGAAGAGCATGCGGTTAGTGCGCTCCAGCATCTTGTCGTCGCTGATCTGCTGTCCGATCTGCAGGCCGGCCAGATATGCCTTCTGCTTGGCGTCAGTCTCCTTGCAACCTTGTTCCAGGCCCTTGAAGAAATCCTCCACATTGGCGGAGTCAATACCCATACGCTGCGGGTCCAACACAAACTCCATCAGTCCTTGGCTGTTGGCTGCGCCCACCATATAAGAAAGAGTATCCACATCAGTTTTCAGGTTCGCCTGCGGACCCTGCGCACACGATGCCAGACCGGCAGTAGCGGCAAGCACCATAAAGAATGTTCCTTTTTTCATTTGCTTCTTTTCTATTTTTTAATTTTACAACACTTCAATCAGTTCCACCTCAAAAATCAGTGTGCTGTGGGGAGGGATCATCTCGCCCGCTCCCTGCGCGCCGTATGCCAGCTCCGAGGGGATGTAGAGTTTCCACTTCGCGCCTTCCGACATCAGCTGCAACGCCTCCACCCAGCCTTTGATGACCTGGTTCACGCCGAACACGGCCGGCTCGCCGCGCTTCACGGAGCTGTCGAAAAGAGTGCCGTCAATCAGCGTGCCCTCATAGTGGCAGCGCACACGGTCGGTGGCTTTCGGCTTCCTGCCGTTTCCTTCCCTAACCACCTCATACTGCAGTCCGCTCGGCAGGGTGACGATGTTCGGGTTCTTCTTGTTCTCCTCAAGGAAAGCCTTGCCCTTCGCGATATTCTCGGCGTTGACTCTGTTTTCAAGTTCCGTGAAATAATTGTTCACAATCTCACGCGCCTCATTGTGGGTGATGGCTGTCTTGTTGCCTTCCAGCACGTCTTTCACGGCCTGTGCGAAATCGTCCACATGCAAGTTTCTCGCACCCATGGCCAGCAGGTTCTGGCCGATTCCGAGGCCGATGGCATAACTGAATTTGTCCATACGATAGTTCAAATCTTTACATTATTACATTTTTGCGTGGCAAAGGTATCCTTTTTCCATGACACTGAGGAATTTTGTATGATAATTTTTCTTTATTTAAAGCACCAATCATCCCGCTTTCACTACGGTTTCCGGTTTTTATTCTTAAATTTGTGGTATCGAATCAAAAGAAAGGAGGTTGACAACAATGAAGAATCTGGTTGTACTGACAGGCGCGGGCATGAGCGCGGAAAGCGGCATCAGCACGTTCCGCGACGCGGGCGGACTCTGGGAACGCTACCCGGTGGAACAAGTGGCCACTCCCCAGGGGTATGCCGCCAATCCGGAACTGGTCATCAAGTTCTACAACGACAGGCGCAGGCAGCTGCTCGAGGTGAAGCCCAACCAGGGCCACATCCTGCTGGCCGGACTTGAGAAGGACTTCAATGTGACCGTCATCACGCAGAACGTGGACAACCTGCACGAGCGGGCCGGAAGCACCCACGTGATCCACCTGCACGGCGAGCTGACGAAAGTGACTTCAAGTCTTGACCCGAACAATCCCGAATACATCAGGGAGCTCAGGCCGGAAGAATATGAGGTGAGGATGGGCGACAAGGCGGCCGACGGCTCACAGCTCCGTCCGTTCATCGTATGGTTCGGCGAACCCGTGCCCATGATAGAGACCGCCATCGACTATGTGAGGAAAGCGGACATATTCGTGATCATCGGCACCTCACTCAACGTATATCCGGCCGCGGGACTGCTGTATTACGTGCCCGACGGAACACCCGTCTACCTGATCGACCCCAAGGAAGTGGCCATCAGTTCCGGCCGGAAAGTACACGTCATCCGGATGGGAGCCTCAGCAGGTGTTGAAGAACTAAAAAAAATGTTATCGCAATAACCGGAGAACAATTTCTTGTGTATATTTGTTGTTAATATACAGATGAACGATTATTACTAACCACTAAAAAAAGGACAGATTATGAAGAAATACATCTGCACGGTCTGCGACTGGGTGTACGACCCTGAGACAGGCGACCCGGATGCCGGAATCGCTCCGGGCACAGCGTTCGAGGACCTTCCGGAAGACTGGGTTTGCCCGGTCTGCGGCGTAGGGAAAGAAGACTTCAAGCCGGTAGAGGAATAAGACAAGTCTGCCGGAACTTATCAGAATCACAAAGACACGGAGATGGCCGCGCTTGTTTTCAAAAGAGGCAGCCTCTCCGTGTCTTTTGTGTTTGTGTCCGGACTGCGGCTCATTTCCTTGCCAGCGGATTCCAGCCCTGGGCTTTCAGCTCCAGCTCGTTGCCGTCGCGAGTCACCAGCGCGCAACCCAGTTCGGGCTTCGTGATGTAGCCTATCACTTTGATGTCTTTCAGCCGGGACACTGTCTCGTGGGCTGTGAGGGGAACGGTGAACAGCAGTTCATAGTCCTCTCCGCCGTTCAGCGCACAGGTGCTCAGGTTCATGTTGAACTCCTCGGCCATGACCGCGGTCTGATAGTCAATCGGGATGCGTTCCTCGTACACACGGCATCCCTTGCCGCTCTGCGAACAGATGTGCATCAGCTCCGATGACAGTCCGTCGGATATGTCCATCATCGCCGTAGGCTTGATGCCCGCGTCCGCCAGACTCCCGATGATGTCCCTGCGGGCCTCCGGCTTCAGGATGCGTTCCAGCAGGTATTCCTTCCCGGCAAAGTCCGGCTGCACTTCCTTCTCGCCACGGAACACGGCTTTCTCACGCTCCAGCAGCTGAAGTCCCATATACGCTGCTCCCAAATCGCCGGACACACAGATCAGGTCAGTCTCCTGCGCTCCGTTCCGGTAAACCACCTTGTCCTTGTCGGCCACGCCGATACAGGTAATGGAGATGGTCATGCCGGTGACTGATGATGTGGTGTCACCGCCCACAATATCGACATGATGCAGCTGGCAGGCCAGTTTCACTCCGTCGTAGAAATCCTCCAGATCTTCCACGCAGAAGCGTTTTGACAAGGCTACCGATACGGTGATTTGTTTCGGCATGCCGTTCATGGCATAGATGTCGGAAAAGTTGACCATGGCCGACTTGTAGCCCAGATGTTTCAACGGCGTATAGACCAGATCAAAATGTACCCCTTCCATCAGCAGGTCAGTAGTCACCAGCACCTGCTTTCCCGGAAAGTCCAGCACGGCGGCATCATCGCCCACACCGTACACCGTTTCCGGATTCTGCAACTTGATGTCCTCGGTGAGATGCCTTATCAGTCCGAACTCACCCAATGTGGCTATTTCTGTTCTTTGTCCTTCGTGCATATCCTCTTACGCCCTGTTTATAAGTTCTCTCATAATGGTTGTCATCCGCGGCTGCGCCTCGTCGGCAGCTTTCTGCACTTCTTCGTGCGAGACCTCCACAATCTTTCCTTCCACACCCAGATCGGTAATCACGGAGATTCCGAACACCCTGATGCCGCAATGGTTGGCCACAATCACCTCGGGTACGGTCGACATGCCCACCGCGTCGCCTCCCAGTATGCGGTACATCTTATACTCGGCCGGAGTCTCGAAGGTCGGGCCCTGAGTGCCGACATATACTCCCTGCCGCACTTTGATGCCTTTCTCCCCGGCAATCTCCAGCGCGTGCGCAACCAGTTCCTTCGAGTAGGCCTCACTCATGTCCGGAAACCGTGGCCCGTAATCAATGTTCTTTCCACGCAGCGGATGCTCGGGGAAGAAATTGACATGGTCGGTGATGATCATCAGGTCACCGATCTCAAACTCCGGATTCATGCCCCCCGCGGCGTTCGACACGAAAAGGGTCTTGATGCCCAGCTCGCGCATCACACGTACCGGGAACGTCACTTCCTTCATCGAATATCCTTCATAGAAATGAAAACGTCCCTGCATGGCCATGATGTCCTTATTCCCCAGTTTTCCGAAAATCAGTCTTCCCTTGTGGCCTTCCACCGTGGAGACCGGGAAATTGGGTATCTCTGAATAGTTTATCTCGTACGCGTCGGTTATCTCATTCACAAGACTGCCCAATCCTGTGCCCAGAATGATGGCGGTTTCCGGACGGGTGTGCATTCTAGCCTTGATGAAGGCTGCTGTTTCTTGAATCTTTTCTAACATACTCGATTATTTTTGAATTAAAGGTTTCTTCCTCATTGTATAAAAAACGCACTTCCACGGGAAGTGTATGTATATAGGGTTTGAGCCATTCGGACAGAGCCGGATGGGAGACCAGGCGTGCCGCGTCCTTCTCGGTGGTAACGATCAGTCTCTTCATGCCGGAAAGCTGGCGGAATTCCGTTTCCAGCCTCTTCATGTCGTCCGCACTGAATACATGGTGGTCGGGATAGACCAGCGGCGTCACTTTCCGGCAACGTGTTCCGAGCGTCTCTGTCAGCATGGCAGGCGAGGCGATTCCGGTGAGCAGCAGGATTTCCTCTTCGTGTATGTCCGACAGGCTTCTTGGAGGGGTGTCTGCAAACAACGGTTCCAGATTCCCGTAAGCCAGTGTGGTGAAGAACAGATCCTGACGCGGCTCCAGATGAAGTTTCCGGCGTATCCGCTCCCGCTCTTCCGTACCCATGTCCGCCGGACATTTGGTCACGATAACCATGTCGGCGCGTCTCAATCCGCAGGCAGGCTCACGCAACCGGCCCGCAGGCATCAGCACATCCCGGTAGACCGGACGGCGGTAATCCGTCAGTACAATAGAAAGTCCCGGCCGCACGTAGCGGTGCTGGAACGCGTCATCGAGCACAATCACCTCAATGTTCTTGTCCGCGCACATAAGGTGCCCGATGCCTTCGCAACGTCTCTCGTCTACCGCGACCGTCACATCGGGAAACTTCCGGAACATCTGATAAGGCTCATCGCCTATCTTGCTTGCGGTGACATTCCCGTCCGCCACCACGAATCCCTTCGTGGCCCGCCCATACCCCCGGCTCAACGTAGCAATCCGGAACCTATGACGGAGCAGGCGGACCAGATATTCCGTATGGGGAGTCTTTCCCGTGCCGCCTACCGTAAGATTACCGATGCAGATCACCGGAAGCGGGAACTCACGGGAGGGCAGCACGCCCCAGTCGAACAACCTGTTGCGTACGGCCACCCCTGTTCCATAGAGCAGGCTGAAAGGGTACAGCCCCCACCATATTCTCGGCCTCTGCCCGCTCATCGGATATGCAAGTCAAACGGCATACGTGCCTGCAGGCGGTCCATCCTGCCCACATTCTCCAGCATCCGGAAGCCACTGTAATAGCCACCGAAACTTTCTTCCATCCGGCTATGGATATAACGGTCGGCCTTGGTATTCATCAGACTGGTAAAGAAATCCTCTTTACGGGGATAGCTTACCAGATTATATTCTTCCGTTCCGCTCAACTCCGCGGCCAGATCCACCGCATCGTCTATTCCTCCCAACTCATCCACCAGATTCAGTTCTTTGGCCATCGCTCCGGTCCACACACGGCCTTCCGCGATCTTCTTGATGGAATCCACCGACATTCCGCGTCCGTCGGCACAACGCTTCGTGAAAAGCTCATATCCCCGGTCCACCATATTCTGTATCAAGGCACCCTCCTCTTCGTCCAACGGGCGTCCCATACTTCCAAGGTCGGCCAGTCTGTTGGTCTTCACGCCGTCGAAATGCAGTCCGAGCTTGTCCGTAAGCAGTCCGGACGCGTCCGGAATCAGGCCGAAGATGCCGATAGAGCCGGTCAGTGTGGCAGGTTCCGCCACAATCTTCGAGGCCGCGCAGGAAATGTAATATCCGCCCGACGCGGCATAGTCGCCCATCGAGACCACCACAGGTTTCTCTTCCTTCAGCAAAGAGACCTCACGCCAGATCTGTTCGGAACCGTAGGCGCTGCCACCCGGAGAGTTCACACGCAGCACCACCGCCTTCACATGTTCGTCCTCACGCAAGTCGCGGAGATCCTTGATGACCTTCTCCGAATTGATTCCCTCATCGTAGGACGAGGACATGCCGTTGTCAATCTCTCCATACGCATAATATACGGCAATGATATTGCCACTCTTGTTCTTTGGCTTGTCGGCCGCCACATTGATCATGTCATCAAGCGTCAGGGTAGCCAGACGCTCGTCCTCTTCGGCCCCGGCCAGCGATTTGAGATAAGCCAGCACCTCGTCCTTATACATCAGCGTATCCGCCAGTCCGCATTCCACATAAGCCTCGGCCGCCTGGAAGTCCATATTCCGGTCGGCCAGCAGGTTCAGCGAATCCACACTCATCTTCCGTGATTCCGCCACATCGTCCATCATCTCTCCCCAAATGGAACTGATGAAAGCCAGTGTCTGCTCCCGGTTGGCGGGACTCATCTCCGTACCGATGAAAGGCTCCACCGCCGACTTGTAGGTGCCCACACGGAACACCTGCATCTTCACGCCGACCTTTGCCAGCAGGTCCTTATAGAACATGCTTTCCGCAGCCAGTCCATGCCAGGAAAGACTTCCCGCAGGGTTCACGATCACCTTGTCGGCCACACTGGCCAGATAGTAACTTCCCTGGGTATACGTGTCGCCATACGCCACCACGAACTTCCCGCTCTCCTTAAAGTCGGCCAGAGCATCACGTATCTCCTGCAACGAGGCACTGGAGCAGGCCAGCGCCCCGGCGTTCAGGTAGATACCCTTGATCTTACCACTCTCTTTCGCCTTGCGGATGGAACTCAGGATGTCGTCCAGACCGTGACGGGAAGAGACCTTGTCGGAAAACAACTGATCGAACGGATTCGACTGGCAGCGTTCAGACACGGTCCCCTTCAGGTCGAGCACGAATACGGAATTGTTCCTCACCACGGTTTCTGTGGATGAGGTCGCCAGCATGCCGGCCATCATGGTGATGCCGACAATTGCGAACAGGACTCCACAAACCAGCACACCAACAATTGTGGCAAGTGTGCTTCTAAAAAATTCTTTCATGTCAGATTTGTCATTAAACGGTTATTTTTCCTCCATTTTTGTCTTGAAAGCCAAGGCATACATGCGTATCTGCTTCACCATGGCCAGCAGTCCGTTGCTGCGTGTGGGCGAGAGATGCTCCCTTAGTCCGATCTCGTCGATGAAGTGAAGGTCGGCATTCAGGATCTCGTCCGGAGTATGTCCGGAAAGGACCTTGACCAGCAGGGCGATGATGCCCTTCACAATCAGCGCGTCACTTTCAGCCTGAAACACCACCTTTCCGTCCACAAGGTCAGCCTGCAGCCATACCCTGCTCTGGCATCCGTCTATCAGGTTCTGGTCGGTCTTGTATTCCGGCGACAGAGGAGCCTGTTCATTCCCCAAGTCAATCAATAATTGGTATTTGTCCATCCAGTCATCGAAGTCACTGAACTCCTCGATCACTTCGTCCTGCAATTCGTCAATTGTCTTCATGTCTTATATTCTGTTTTTTGATTATCCGATTTTACCACGGAAATTGTTCACTGTTCATTATATATCACTCCCATCACCGTCTGTCCGACCGCCTGCAGGGTCGCCTTGTCAATGTGCTCCATCGTGTCGTCCACGGTGTGCCACGTAGGGTTGAAGCCCGTGCTCCCGTTCATGTCATAATGAATGATGTCCACACACGGTATCTGCCGGTAACGGTTCACGTACACATGGTCGTCGGTCACTTCTCCTCCTTCTTCCTTCACGAAATAACGTCCGTAGCCGAGCCTTTCGGCCATGTTCCAGATCTTCTTCATGGCGTTGTGGGCCGTACGTGCCGAATAGCCTTCGTAAAAGAAAGTCGCGTCTTTTCCGCCCACCATATCCAGCAGGATACCGAAGCGCGCCTTATAGTCGCTTACATGAGGTATGCGGCCCCAGTATTGCGAGCCGAGACACCAGGTGTCCTGCTTGTACATCCCTTTATAGAATTCAGGAATGCCGTAGTCCTCCGCGTCGAAGAAAGCGATGTCGATGCCGATTTCCGGCGCCTTCATCTGGATTTGCCGGGCTATCTCCAGCAACACCCCCACTCCGCTGGCCCCGTCATTGGCCCCGTCGATGGGTGTGCGATGATATTTCTCCTCATCCTGGTCAGCATACGGACGACTGTCCCAGTGCGCGCAGAGCAGCACTCTTTTCCTGGTTTCAGGCTTATAGGCTCCCACGATGTTGCGGCCCTTCAGGATGGTCCCGTCGTAAGCTATAAGTTCCGCGTTCTGCTCATACACTTCCGCGCCGAACCGTCTCAGTTGTGCGGCCAGATAGTCCCCACATGCCTTATGGGCCGCAGAGTTCGGCACACGCGGACCGAATCCCACTTGCGCATCGATATATGAATAGGCGCTGTCGGCATTGAAGGCCGGCGCCTGGATGAAGGTCCGGGTGCCGGCCTCCTCCGTCTGCGTGCTGTTCTTCTTGCTGCTTCCGCACGACAGCAGCGCGGCTCCGGCCAAAGGGAGACACATCACCCACAGATTCTTAAATATTCTCATGTCAACTGTTAAATTTTAAAGGTTATCAATCTACCGTTTTCAGAGGCCGGAGACGCCCTGAAAAAACGCCTTGACGTTTTAAGGGAAACGCCCTGTTGTTCCGGTCAAAACGTCAAGGCGTTTTGACTAAAATGTCCTGACGTTTTTCCAACGGCTCCACAAGGGGCTGTAACGGGTCTGAAAGAGCTTCCGGCCACTCTGAAGTTTCGTGCGTAAAGTTATAACTAATTTATGTAAGAAGTCCGTTTTTCCCCGTTTTTCTTACGAAATCATGCACTATCCCCAAAGCACGCCGCTCCGGATCCCCATGTTCACACACGGGGACATACGCGGATTCCGTGTTCCTGCACTTCCTCCATGATCCGCAGGAAATTACCTCCCCAGATTTTCCGGATGTCCTCCTCACTGTAACGCTCGAACAGGAGCTGTCGGGTGAGATTGATGAGTTCCGACGAATCGTTACAGCCGATTATCCCTCCGTCCCCGTCGAAGTCGGTACCGATGCCTACATGGTCAATGCCCATCACGTTCACGGCATGATGCAGATGTTCTATCGCGTCGCGGACGGTAACCTCACCGTCCGAACGGAGGAATCCGCCGTACAGACAGATCTGCACGGTCCCCCCCTTCCGGGCAATCGCCTTCAACTGTTCGTCCGTCAGATTCCGCGGATGGTCGCAGAGACTGCGGCAGGAAGAGTGTGAGCAGACCACCGGCACGGAGCTTATCTCCAGCGTATCATAAAAGGTACGCTCTCCCGCATGCGACAGGTCGACCATCATGCCCACCCGGTTCATTTCCCGGATCACCTTCTCGCCGAACCCGCTGACTCCCAGATTTCCGTCATTATAGCGTGCGGAGCCGCAGATGTCGTTGTTCCCGTTGTGGCAGAGCGTCATGTAGACCACCCCTCTCCGACGGAACCGCTCCACATTGCCCAGATCCTTTCCGATGGCGTATCCGTTCTCTATGCCCAGCATGATGGCTTTCTTACCCTCCCGTTTCAGGCGATAGAGGTCAGAAGGCTTGCAGGCGATGTCTACGGCCGTACAGTTCATCGCCACCATCTCCTCAATCCCGTCAAGCAACTGGTCGGCTTTCGCCGTGGCCGCCGCCAGTGCCTCCTCCGTGCGCTCCCTTTGGGGCAGGTAGGCCACCATGATGGTCGCGTCCTGCCGTCCTTCGGTCATCTTGTGGAGATCGACCTTGATTTGCGGATCGCGTGTGGCGAAGTTGATGTGCCTGTCGAAGAACATCGGAGTGTCGCAATGCGTGTCGAGGGTCAGCAGACGGCTGTGCACACGCTTGGCCGCACGGAAATACTTCGCCTCCTTGACGAGCCATCCGAAAAGAGGCATCATACACTTGTTCCTGTCGGAAAGGATGAAGCATTCCGGATGCCATTGCACACCCAGCATCGGTTTGCATTCCGTACTCTCGATGGCTTCGATGATTCCGTCGGGTGCCGTCGCGGAAATCCGGAAACCGGGTGCGGGAGCTTTGACCGCCTGATGATGGAAAGAGTTAACCGGAAGTTTTCCGGTCCGCATGATCCGGTACAGGAGACTGTCGGCCGCGATGTCCACCGTATGCGAGGGAAAGGCACGGTCCATGTCCTGACTGTGCTTGAGCAGATTGCCGGGCGCCTCGGTATAGATGTCCTGATAGAGGGAACCTCCCAACGCCGCGTTCATCACCTGTATGCCCCGGCATATCCCGAGCATGGGAATCTGGCGGTTAGCGGCCAGGCGCGTCAGCATCAGTTCCTGACGGTCACGGTAAGGGTTCACGCTGTGGAGTCCCTGAATGGGCTCTTCATGCAGGAAAAGCGGATTGATGTCACCTCCTCCGGTAAGCAGGATGCCGTCCACCGCATCGAGGGTGTTGACCAGCAGGTCCGTATCCTCATAAGGAGGAATGACGAGCGGAACGCCTCCCGCCTGGATGACGGACTGGTAATAGCCTTGTGCGAGCGAGAGGTTGCCTTCGTTGAAATTGCCGGTGATCCCGATCAGAGGAGCTTCCCGATGGTTCGGGAAACGATTGTGCAGAACGGCACAATCGGCGTCTATATCAAAAGAGAAAGTTGTTGCCATACGTTAAATGTTTGGTGTATGCTGACAAATATAGAGATTTATCCAAATAATTTTCGCATATTTGTTTAAAATCTAAGATATGGAACAGATCCAGACACTCTCCGCATTAGTCAACAGCTTACGCTCCAGAGGAATACGGCGGAAGGTGGCGGTGGTATGCCCCAATGACCCTCACACGGAATACGTCATCATACGCAGTCTGAGGGAAGAGATTGCGGAATATCTCCTGGTCACCGACTCGGCGCACATGGACATGGCCTGGCATTTGTGGTCGGCCTCGCCTGACTACATCCGGATTTATGAGGCATCCACTCCCGACGACGCGGCGGCACTGGCGGTCCAGCTGATCAGAACGGGCGAGGCCGACATCCTGATGAAAGGACTGATCAATACGGACAACCTGTTGCGGGCGGTGCTGAAAAAGGGGACGGGACTGCTTCCCGAAGGCGGAGTGCTGAGCCATGTGGCGGTAGCCCAGATTCCATTATACCATAAACTGTTGTTTTTCTCGGACGCGGCCGTCATCCCACGCCCGACCCTTGAGCAGTACCGGGCCATGATCCGGAACGACATCCTGGTGTGCAAGGCATTCGGAAACGACGAGCCGCGCGTCGCCTTGATACATTGCACGGAAAAGACCAGTGAAAAGTTTCCTCACACCCTGAGCTACGTGAAACTGAAGGAAGAAGCCGGACAAGGCCTGTTCGGGCGTATGTTCATCGACGGACCGATGGACGCCAAGACGGCCTGCGACAAGCATAGCGGAGACATAAAGGGACTGTCGTCGCCGGTGGTCGGCAACGCGGACATCCTGATTTTCCCGAACATCGAGTCGGGAAACACCTTCTACAAGACCTTGTCGCTTTTCGGCGACGCCAACATCGCCGGTATGCTGACGGGGACTGTCGCGCCGGTAGTGGTTCCCTCACGAAGTGACTCCGGCAATTCCAAATACTATAGCCTGGCATTGGCTTGTCTGGTGAACTTGAGAAACTGACCAGGGGAGCCAGAGTGATCATCCGCAAAAGCATTGACTTTGACCACTGAAATAAAATACCTAATGACCATGAGAATACTAGTAATCAACCCAGGATCCACCTCCACCAAACTGGCCGTCTACGACGAGAACGGAGCATTGTGGAGAGAAAGCATTTCCCATCCCGCCACAGAACTGGCGCAGTTCCATCACATAAACGAGCAATATGATTACCGCAAGCGGCATGTAAGGGAGACGCTGGAAAAAGCGGGAATGATCGACGGATTCGATGCGGTGGTGGCGCGGGGAGGCTTGTTGAGGCCCACCCCCGGAGGAGTATACCGGATTGACGGACGTATCAAGCACGACCTCTGGCATGCCGACATGGAACACGCGTCCAACCTGGCGGCATGGATCGCCGATGAGATAGCTGCCGGAACCGGATGTCCCGCCTATATCGCCGACCCGGTAGTGACGGATGAGCTCTGCGACATCGCCCGTCTGACCGGAATCCCGGAAATACCCCGCATCTCCGCATTCCATGCGTTGAACAGCCGGGCGGTCTCACGCAAGTACGCGGCCCGTATCGGGAAAGAATACGAGGAACTGAATCTGGTGGTGGCCCATCTGGGAGGAGGAATCTCGGTCAGCGCGCATCATTACGGCAGAGTCATCGACGTGAACAACGCGCTCAACGGTGAGGGACCTTTCAGTCCGGAACGTGCCGGAACCGTCCCGGCCCGCCAGCTGGCAGACCTTTGCTTCAGCGGGAAATACACCCATCGGGAGATACGGAAAATGTTGAACGGGCGCGGAGGACTGTTTGCCTATCTTGGGACCACCGATGTGGAGAATATCGTGCGGCAGATACATGCCGGTGCGGAAAAACACCGGCTGGTGCTGGATGCCATGCTCTATACCGTGGCCAAAGAAATAGGAGCCATGCACGTGGCACTCCACGGGCAGACGGACGCCATCATCCTGACGGGAGGCATCGCCTTCAATGGCTATTGCGTCGATGCGCTGCGTGAATGGACAGAAAGACTGGCCCCGGTTGTGGTGATTCCCGGTGAGGACGAGATGGGTGCGCTGGCCGCCAACGCGATAGGAGCCTTGAAAGGCACTCTGCCTCTACAGGAATACAATCCCAAGGATTGACCGGACCGGAAAAAGGACATGACAAAAAGGGACTGTCTTGAACCGGAATCCGGATTCCGGTTCAAGACAGCCCTCTTCATGTGTGTCCAATTAAAGGAGACTCACTGGTCCTTTTCTGTCTCATATTCATGTTTCCGGGCAGGATTCATCGGAAACCATCCTTTCAGAACCCTTCCACGCTGCTCGAATATCTCCTTGATACTCCAGAAAGAAGAGAAGGAGAACACTCCCAGCAGGGATGAAATCAGGATATCGCCCACCAGCAGTGACAGGACAATGCCCGTAATCCCCAAAAGAAGGAAGACCCACCAGCACCGTGTCCCCCAATAATATTCCGCCTTGATCACGATCGGATGAAACAGTCCGATGATAAGGAAAGTGCATATCCCTATCACCACCCCACCGATATGCAGTGAGCCAAGCCAGTCCATCATTCGGATTCTTTACGGATAGGGATCTCCTTCTTGATGCTCTGCTCAAGCGAGATCAAGGTCTCTGTGGCGGTAACTCCCGGAATCTCCTGGATCTTCGAGTTCAACAGCTCCATCAGATGCTCGTTGTCGGTGGAATACAGCTTGGTCAGCATGGTGTACGGCCCTGTCGTGAAATGGCATTCCACGATTTCGGGAATCTTCTTCAGCTCCGCCACCACACTCTTGTACATGGAACCTTTCTCCAGTTTGATTCCCACGTAGGTGCATGTGCTGTATCCCAGGCTTTTCGGGTTCACATGGTATCCTGAACCTATAATCACACCCAAATCAATCAGACGCTGCACGCGCTGATGGATAGCCGCACGCGACACGCCACATTCTGCTGCCACGTCTTTAAACGGAATTCTGGCATTCTGCGAAATGATCTCCAGAATCTGTCTATCAAGTTTATCAATCTTTTCCATACTTAAAATGGTTCTGGTTTTATCATATTGTAAGCAAATGTAGCAAAAGTTTTTTATCCATACGCTACTTCTCACCAAAAAACGTGATTTTTTATAGAAAAAGAACAATTTATCCGCCCAACACGCGATTCATTCCGTGCAAATCCCTATATTTGTGGGGTATTACAATCAAAACGAAGAAAACAATGCATCCATTAGAGTTGTTCAGATTCTGTCCGGAATGCGGGTCAGACCGGTTTGAGGAACACAACGCGAAATCGAAGAAATGCGCGGACTGCGGCTTTGTCTATTATTTCAATCCCAGCGCGGCCACGGTGGCCTTCATCCTGAACCGTCAGGGTGAACTGCTGGTATGCCGCAGGGGAAAGGAGCCGGCCAAAGGCACGCTGGACCTTTCGGGAGGATTCATCGACATGTGCGAGACCGGAGAGGAAGGAGTCAGCCGCGAGGTGAAAGAGGAGACGGGACTGACGGTGACGGAAACGGAATACCTGTTTTCCCTCCCCAACACTTACCTGTACTCGGGATTCCTCGTGCATACGCTCGACATGTTCTTCTTATGCAAAGTGGCCGATGACAGACTGATTGAGGCCAAGGATGATGTGGCCGACTCGTTCTGGATGCCGCTCGACCGGATCAATCCAGAGGATTTCGGACTGGAATCCATACGCAAAGGTATCACCCGCTTTTTGGCGGAACATAAAAACAAATGACAATGAAGAAAAAAACGACCTTGACATACAGGTGGGTGGCCGGCCTGATGTGCGCCATCCCGATGTCACTCCCTGCCCAGCAGACGGAACCCCTTACCGGAGAGGAACGTCTGTTCAATGACGGCAAGCAACTGTTTCTCCGCCATGACTATGCGGCGGCCAGGCAGACCCTTACTGACTATCTGAAACATTCCACCTGTACGGACTTCAGGGATGAGGCGGACTATATGCTGGCTTGCAGCGCGTACGAGCTGGAATATCCCGACCGGATACAGATACTGGAGGACTATCTTTCCGCCCATCCGGAATCAAGATACAAGAACCGGGTAAAGGCACTGGCCGGTTCCGCCCGTTTTTTCGACGGAGACTATGAGAAGGCCATACGCAGCTATCAGGAATGCGACCTGGGCCTTCTTCCGGAAGAAGAAAGGGACGCATGCACGTTCCGCATGGGTACGGCATGCATGAAGACGGGTAACCTGCAGGACGCCGCGCTATGGTTCGGAATCCTGCAGGAAACAAGTTCCCTGTACCGGAACGACGCTATATATAACCTTGCCTATATCAATTATGCACGGGGAAAATACGAGACGGCCCTACAAGGCTTCCTGCAGGTGGAACACGACAGGAAATACACCGAACTTGCTCCTTATTATATAGCGGACATCTACCTGATTACCGGGAAATATGCCGAAGCACGTCAGATCGCCCAGGATTATCTTGGCACGAACGCAGGTCAGGAACATGCGGTCGAGATGTCGCGGATTGCCGGAGAAGCGGCTTATGGCCTGCAGGATTATCCGGCTTCGGCCAGACTGCTTGAGGTGTATACCCGCCATACGGAACGCCCTGAGCGCAACGCGTTGTATAAGTTGGGTATGAGTTGTTTCCAGACCGGTGTGTATTCGAATGCCATCCGATATCTGGGCGAGACGACTGACCAGGAGGACGCAATGACCCAGAACGCCTGCCTGCACATCGGACTGGCCGGATTGCAGCTGAAAGAAAGAAACCAGACACGCATGGCCTTCGAACGTGCCTCATCCATGAATTTCGATCCGGAGATCCGGGAACAGGCGCTCTACAACTATGCCTTGTGCCTGCACGAGACCTCCTACTCCCCCTTCGCCGAATCGGTCATCGTTTTCGAGCGTTTCCTTAATGAATACCCCCATTCCAGATACACCGACAAGGTCAACAACTATCTGGTGGAGGTATATCTGAACACTCACAGCTATGAGGCGGCTCTCCGTTCCATAGCCAAGATATCCAATCCCGGTCCGCGTATTCTGGAAGCCAAACAGAAGCTGCTGTTCAGAATGGGGACACAGTTGTTCGCCCAGGCCGATTTCCCGAAAGCCGCCACACTTTTCAGCCAGTCGCTCCAGCTAGGAGCTTTCGACCAGCAGACCAAGGCGGACGCCTACTACTGGCGGGGAGAGTCGGAATACAGAATGGAGCAGTATTCCCGGGCGGCCGACGATTTCCATCAGTACATGGAGTTCACTCCCCAAAAGGACACACAGGAATATGCGCTGGCCCTCTACAATCTGGGATATATCCATTTCAAGCAAAAACAGTACGACCGTGCACGGACCTGGTTCGCACGTTGCGTGCAGAACGCCCGGCTTGCCGACACATCCGTGAAAGCCGACGCCTACAACCGCATCGGGGACTGCGATTTCCACAACCGGCAGTTTGCGGAAGCAGAAAGACAATACGCGATGGCGGCAAGCACAGACGCCTCATTGGGCGACTACTCCTTGTTCCAGGAGGGTTTCGTGAAAGGACTGCAGCGGGATTATCCGGGAAAAGTGGAGACACTCAACCGGCTCATCGCCGGTTATCCCCACTCCCAGTATATGGATGACGCGCTTTATGAACAGGGACGCGCTTTCGTGCAGATGGACGATACGGAAAACGCCATCAGGCGTTACAGGCTTCTGCTGCAGCATTATCCGGAAAGCATGCTCTCACGGAAAGCGGCCAACGAGATCGGTCTGCTCTATTACCAGAACGACCGGTATGACGAAGCGATACAAGCCTATAAGAATGTAATCACGGCCTATCCGGGAAGCGAGGAGGCCCGTCTGGCACAACGTGACTTGAGATCGATCTATGTGGATTTGAACAAGGTGGACGAGTATCTGGCCTTCGCGGCTTCACTTCCGGGTGGAGGTCCGGCCGATGTCAGCGAACGGGACTCGCTCACCTACGTGGCGGCCGAACGCATCTACATGCGTGGAGAAACGGAAAAGGCCCAAGCCAGTCTCACCAATTACCTGCAGTCATTCCCACAGGGGGCGTTCCGTGCGGATGCGGCCTATTATCTGGGACTGGCCGCCTTTGAGCGGAAAGACTATCACGAAGCGTCCGGATATCTGGATCAGGTGTTGAAGTATCCGGGCAACAAGTACATGGGCGAGGCATTGTCGATGAGCGCGGTCATCGCTTACGAGGAGAAGGATTATCAGAAGGCATTGAACCTTTACAAGCAACTGGCGGACCGTTCCGTATCACAGGAAGAACGTATTCAAGCCCAGCTGGGCGCTTTACGCAGCGCCACCGCCCTGAACAGCCATGCGGAAATTGTCAGCGCCGCCTCGGCCTTGTTGGCCCAAAGCAAGCTGACACCCGAAATACGCAACGAAGCCTTGTACCGCCGTGCCAAATCCCTTCTTGAAGAGGACAAGAGACAGGAAGCCGTCGCCGACCTGAAGCGACTGGCCACGGACACACGCAACGTCTACGGGGCAGAGGCCAAATATCTGGTTGCACAACTCTATTTCGATGCCGGAGAAACGGAGAAGGCGGAAAAGGAAGTGCTTGACTATATCGAGACAAGTACTCCGCACGCCTACTGGCTGGCAAGAAGTTTCGTGCTGCTCTCGGATGTCTACATGAGACTGGGACGCAATATGGAGGCGAGACAATATCTTTTGTCTCTGCAGCAGAACTATCATGCTGATGATGACATTGCCGGAATGATAGAAAACCGGTTGGACAAACTTAAAAGTAAAGAACAATGAAACTAACGGGAATACTAATTATAGGTACCGGTCTCTTGACCGTTCAAAACGTGAGGGCGCAGAAGGTGAATGAGAAAGATTCTGTCCTGAACCGGACAATCGTGGTGGAGAACCAGTATAATCCTGAGGTGATGGACGCCTTCAAGATCAATGTGCTGCCGGAGGTGGCGGAACCTGCCGTAACCAAATACGAGATTGACTATGCCACCAGTCCGCATGCGTTCGGCTCCTGGAAATACCAGCCGATGAAGGCCATGCTGCGTGAACAGCGTCAGACGGCCGCTCCCCGCGGATATGCACGGGCCGCATACGGGAATATGGGCAACATCGACCTGAAAGGCAGTTATTTGTGGGACATCTCAAAAAACGACCGTCTGGGAGTGATGGTGTCCATGTATGGAAGAAACGGTGACCTGCCGGATTTCAGCACAGACAAGAGCGACTGGAAATCACGTTTTTACCGTACAGACGCTTCATTGGACTACCGGCACGGTTTCCGGAACGTGTCCTTGTCGCTCGGAGGAAGTTTCGCCTCACAGGTATTCAATTACATGCCCTCCATGGAGACCTCCCCTTCTTATACGGCCGGCAATGACCGCCAGCACTATACACTGGGGGAAGGATATGTAGGAGTCACTTCGGTGCAGGGCCGCCTGCCGGTGGATTTCGCCGTACAGACCGGTTTCCGACGTTTTGACCGGAAATACGAGATCCCGTTTTTGGGCAGCGGCGCGGAAAACGCCGTACATACGACCGGTTACCTTGCCGGCGCCGTCAACGAGACCCAACAGGTAGGAATCGGATTCGACATGGACAACCTGTTTTATGCCTCTTCCCTGATGATGAAAGATTTCACCCTTGTGCAGCTTAATCCTTATTACACACTTAAGACTGAGGAAGTCTCTTTACGCGTGGGGGCACATGTGGACTTGCAGACCGCCAACGGAAGCGGGGTGAAATGGGCGCCGGACGTGAAGCTCGGCTATACCTTCGCCTCATCATACACCCTCTTCCTGCAGGCTACAGGAGGAACAAGACTGAACGATTTCAGACAATTGAACGGATTCTCTCCATACGGAATGCAATACGGTCAGTTAAAGACTTCATACACTCCGCTCGATGCCCGAATAGGGTTGAAGGCCTCTCCGGTAACCGGATTCGGGTTCAAAATAGAAGGGGGATACAGAATCACGAAAGACGAGCTTTTCGCCTCGCCTTCCCTTCCTGAGGATTGTTCATTAGTGTACTCTCCCATTCTTCAGGAGAAGGCGAAGGTGGCTTTCGGAACCTTGACATTCGACTATTCCTATCAGGACTGGATTGACTTGAGCCTGGCCGGAAGTTATTATTCATGGAATGTGGATGACGGAGTGGAACCTTTGCTTTGGCTGAAGCCGCAGGTGGCCGTAGACTTCGGTGCCCGTGCGAAGATTGCCGATCCGCTTCATGTCACATTGGATTACCGGTATGAGGGCAGAAAGGACATCACGGGTATCGGGAAGGCCGACCCCGTGAACAACCTGTGCGTAGGCGCGGAATATGAGTTGTTCAAGCGCCTGAATGTATTCGCCCGGCTGAACA
Organism: Candidatus Phocaeicola excrementigallinarum; assembly: GCA_019120125.1. Classification (GTDB taxonomy): domain Bacteria; phylum Bacteroidota; class Bacteroidia; order Bacteroidales; family Bacteroidaceae; genus Phocaeicola; species Phocaeicola excrementigallinarum. Next base: position 22,211 of record DWVR01000009.1, read on the forward strand.
ACCTGCTGAACAGGAATTACCTGACAGAATCAGGCTATCCGACCCAAGGATTCTACGTCATGGCCGGACTTGGTTGTCGCTTCTGACATAGTGCCTCATCACGACATTGTCGCGCAGAAAGAAATCAGCCGCATGCCCGGACGGAACATGGGGAGCCTCTACTCCCGTACCGAGTTCTGTCCGGGCTTGCTCTATATAGATCTCATCCCATAGCCCGTCATCGATGAACGACTGAAGAAGCCGCGACCCGCCTTCCACCAGCAAGGTCTGTATCTTCCTGTCATAAAGTTCCTGAAGTATCTGGGGAAGGATGTCCTGTGAGAAGTCTGTTTTCACATAAGTGAGGTTCGTTTCAGAAAGACGCTCACATTCAGTAAACACCAATGTAGGGACAGTCCTGTCAAAAAGACGGAGTGCGGCAGGAAGCGTCAGCCGGCGGTCGATGACAAGACGCAGCGGATTCCTGCCATACCAGTTCCGTACCGTAAGAGAAGGATTGTCAAGCAAGGCGGTACGCCTTCCCACCAGAATGGCCATATTCTCCGCCCGCTGCTTATGCACATACACGGAAGTGACTGGAGTGGACAATACCACCGGATTTCCACCCTCACGCACTATATCAATGAACCCGTCGGCAGATTCAGCCCATTTCAGGGTGACATAAGGCCTGCGCTCCGTATTGAAGGTCACGAAACGCCGGATCAGGTGTCTGCATTCCTTTTCCAGCACACCCACTTTCACCTCTATTCCCGCATCCCTCAGTTTCCGGATTCCACGTCCCGAGACAAGGGAAAACGGGTCTACACACCCCACGACCACCCGCGGAATTCCTTTCCGGACAATCAGGTCGGCACAAGGAGGGGTCTTTCCGTAATGCGAGCAAGGCTCCAGACTGACATACATGGTGGATTCCTTCAACAGGCTCTCGTCCTTGACAGAGGCGATGGCGTTCACCTCCGCATGCCCTTCTCCACAACGCACATGGTATCCCTCACCGATTATCCGTCCCTGACGGACAATAACGGCACCTACTGTAGGATTGGGAGCCGCGTTGCAAAAGCCATTCTCCGCCAGTTGTATGCAACGGCTGATATATTTTTCATCATCTGTCATATCTCTTACGTTTTTTATCGCTACATTTGCATGTCATGCATCCTGTTTATTCACATATAAAAGAAAACCTCCTGCCGCTTTATCCGGCAGAAGAAGCCTCGGCACTGGCCAGATGGATATTGACCGATGTGTTCAGTCTCTCGCCGACCGAGCTTTATACGGGCAAAGATATAAATTTCCAACCGAAAGACTGGGACAGACTGGAAGATATTCTGACCCGCCTGAGAAATCATGAGCCCATCCAATACATATTGGGGACATGCTCTTTCTGCGGACTGGAGTTTCAGGTGGCGCCCGGTGTCCTGATTCCCCGGCCGGAAACCGCGGAACTGGTGAACTGGATTGTTTCCGGCCATCGCGCGTCGCTATCGGCAGACATCCTTGACATCGGCACAGGAAGCGGCTGTATCGCCATCTCTCTGGCACATCATCTGAAAGGCGCCACCGTATCGGCCTGGGATATTTCATCAGAGGCCTTGCGGATCGCGCGTCAGAACGCGGAACGGAATCAGGTAAGAGTATCATTCACCCGGACCGACATTCTTCAACCGGAAGTTCCTGACATGCAAGCGGACATCATAGTGAGCAATCCGCCTTATATCACAGAAAAAGAACGGGAGGAAATGGAACGCAATGTGCTCGACTGGGAACCGGAACAAGCCCTGTTTGTCCCCGACAATGATCCGCTCCTCTTTTATCGGGCCATCGCGCGGCACGGCCTCCACATGCTGAGACCCCAGGGACGTATCTATTTTGAGATAAACCGTGCGTACGGAAAGGAGACGACAGACCTGCTCATGCGTTTAGGGTATAAACAGGTTGAACTAAAAAAAGACTTTTACGGCAATGACCGCATGATCAAAGCTATAAAACCATGAAAGCATACACGGAAAAAGAACTGACCTTGAAAGCCGAGACCTATTGCGCTTCGGCGGAACGCTGTCCTTCGGATCTGGAGGAGAAACTGCGGAAATGGGGCGCTTCGGAGGATACACTCGCACGCGTCATGGCACATCTGGTCGAGGAACGCTACCTGGATACCACCCGATACAGCCGTTTCTTCACACGCGACAAATATCGGTTCAACCAATGGGGACGGATGAAGATCATCCAGGCCCTGCGGATGAGACACGTTCCGGCGGAAGACATAGAAGCGGGACTGGAAGAGATTGACGCACAGGAATACGATAACATCCTGAGAGACCTGCTGGAAAAGAAAGCGAGAAGCTTGAAGGCCGCATCCGATTACGAACGTAACACCAAGCTGGTCCGATTCGCGGCGGGACGCGGATTCACGATGGACGAGATCATGCGGCACATCAGACAAGGCGGCTTCGATGAGTATCCTGACTGACCTCAAGGACCTGTTGTTCCCCCGCCTTTGTCTGGCATGCGGGACAAGGCTGCATCCTTCGGAGGACATGCTCTGTACGTCATGCCACTTCAAGCTGCCTCACACAAGACTGCTTCATACTCCCGGGAATGAGATTGAGAAGCTGTTTTGGGGACATTTTCCCATTGAACGGGCATCGGCCCTGCTTTATTATTCACGGGCGGGAGAAGTGGCCCATGTCCTTGCCCACATGAAATATCATGGAAGAAAAGATGTCTGTCTAAAGATGGGTGGGATAATGGCCGATGAATTGGAAGGCACGGATTTTTTCGAGGGAGTGGACTGCCTGATTCCGGTTCCTCTCCATCCGGAGCGCCTCCGCAAAAGAGGATACAACCAGAGCGAATGGCTGGCCAGAGGCATCGCTTCAAGAAATGGGATTCCGGTCTGCACCGATGTGCTTTACAGGCTCAGGAACAACCAGACCCAGACCCACAAGACAGCATTCGAGCGCCGGACCAATACGGAAGGCCTTTTCGGGCTCACTCCTCAATCAGACAGACTAATCCACAGGCATGTCATGCTGATAGACGATGTGTTGACCACCGGAGCCACACTGGAAGCGTGTGGAGAGGCATTGTCCGCCATTGAAGGAATACGGATCAGCATTCTTACATTGGCGTGGACCCGGTGAGTCTGCCGGATCAGGACAATACGCTTTACCGGAAAATTCAGACCTTTCTGAAAATAAATGTGGCTAATTCTTTCTATTCCCGATGGTTTTCCATAATTTTGCAGAAAACTTATCAGACAAATTGGAGTTATGAAAGCTTTGGAAAGATTATTCGCTGAGAAATTACTGAAAGTGAAGGCTGTGAAAATCCAGCCGGCCAACCCGTTCACTTGGGCGTCCGGATGGAAATCACCGATTTATTGCGATAACCGCAAGACCTTGTCGTACCCTGCGCTCCGTAATTTCGTGAAGTTGGAGATTTGCCGGATTATCCTGGAGAAGTTCGGTAATGTGGATGCGATTGCCGGAGTGGCGACAGGTGCGATTGCACAAGGCGCTCTGGTGGCAGAAGAGTTGAATCTTCCGTTTGTTTATGTACGTTCGAGTCCAAAAGATCATGGGCTGGAGAATCTGATTGAGGGAGAGCTTCGTCCGGGCATGAAAGTGGTTGTTGTCGAGGATCTGGTCTCAACCGGTGGAAGCAGCCTGAAGGCAGTGGATGCCATCCGTCGTGACGGGTGTGAGGTGATCGGTATGATCGCTTCGTTCACATACGGATTCGATGTCTCCGTAGAAGCGTTCAAGAACGCGAAAGTGGAACTGGTCACCTTGACCAACTACAACGCTGTGCTGGACGCAGCCTTGAAGACAGACTATATCAATGAAGAAGATATCCCTGTCCTGCAGGCATGGAGAAAGGACCCCTCTCATTGGACTGGAAAATAATCGGTTCATACAATTGGACGGCTATTGAAAATAAATGTCATCTTGAGTAGAGGAAGACCGCCCTACTCGGGATGACAGTTTTTTTACGCCGGATTAGAAAACATTTTGAACAATCTACAATATGGCTGTACAATTTGAAAGCAATGTAAAACATGTTCCTTACAGTCAGGAGCGTGTGTACAACAAACTGTCTGACTTGAACAATCTGGAAGGAGTGCGCGACCGCCTTGAGCAGGTCAAGGAAAAGCTGGACGGCAAACTGGAGGACATGACTTTCGACCGCGACTCGATCACCATCAAGGTGCAGGGCATCGCATTGACACTCCGGATCATCGAACGCGAGCCGATGAAATGCATCAAGTTTGAAGGAGACAAGACTCCCGTGCCCTTGAACCTGTGGATCCAGATACTTCCCGTCGGCGAGGAAGAGGCGAAGATGAAAGTCACCATACGTGCCGAAGTGAACATGTTCATGAAAGCGATGGTATCGAAACCTTTGCAGGAAGGAGTGGAAAAACTGGCCGATATGCTTTCGGTCCTTCCCTATTGATTATTGACACCTTATACAAAGAGAATTATGGCTCAGAAACTTTGGGAAAAGAATGTGCGTGTAAATGAGGAGATAGACCGTTTTACCGTAGGCCGTGACCGTGAGATGGACCTTTATCTGGCCAAGTATGACGTGTTAGGCTCCATGGCTCACATCACCATGCTCGAAAGCATCGGTCTGCTGGCTCCCGACGAGCTGGATGTCCTGCTGAAAGAACTCAAGAGAATCTATGAGTCGGCAGAAAACGGCGAGTTTGTGATCGAAGACGGAATAGAAGATGTCCACTCGCAAGTGGAACTGATGCTGACACGCCGGTTGGGCGATGTCGGCAAGAAAATTCATAGCGGACGCTCCAGAAACGACCAGGTGCTGGTGGACCTGAAGCTCTATACACGCGCGCGACTGAAAGAGATCGCTGAGGCGGCAGAAGCCTTGTTCCATGTACTGATTGCCCAAAGCAACCGGTACAAGGATGTGCTGATGCCCGGATATACACATCTGCAGATCGCCATGCCCTCCTCTTTCGGGCTATGGTTCGGCGCATACGCGGAAAGTCTGGTGGACGACATGATGTTTCTGCAGGCCGCCTACAGGACCTGCAACCGCAACCCCCTCGGATCGGCGGCCGGCTATGGCTCGTCATTCCCTCTGAACAGGGAAATGACAACCCGACTGTTGGGGTTCGACTCGATGAACTACAATGTGGTTTACGCGCAGATGGGACGTGGCAAAATGGAACGCAACGTGTTGTTCGCCCTGGCTTCCGTGGCCGGCACCCTGTCGAAAATGGCATTCGACGCGTGCATGTTCAGCTGCCAGAACTTCGGCTTCGTGAAGCTTCCTGACGAATGTACCACCGGATCAAGCATCATGCCGCATAAGAAGAATCCGGACGTATTCGAGCTGACCCGTGCCAAATGCAACAAGATCCAGTCCATGCCGCAACAGGTCATGATGATTGCCAACAACCTTCCGTCCGGATACTTCCGGGACCTTCAGATAATCAAGGAAATATTTCTTCCGGCTTTTGATGAGCTGAAGGATTGTCTCCAGATGGCCACCTATATCATGGACAAGATAAAAATCAACGAACATATTCTTGACGATGACAAATATCTCTATATGTTCAGTGTGGAGGAAGTGAATCGCCTGGCCGCCGACGGAATGCCATTCCGCGATGCCTATAAGAAGGTAGGGCTGGACATTGAGGCCGGCAAGTTCACCCACAATAAAGAAGTACACCACACACACGAAGGAAGTATCGGAAATCTTTGCAATGACCGCATTGAGGCGCTGATGAGGCAAACCATGGAAGGTTTCCACTTCGAGCGCGTGGAAAAAGCGGAAAAAAACCTTTTGGGCCGCTGATGTGCGACCTCCCTCGCCGTCTGCCTCCGTCTTTCTGGCGCATTAAAAGACGGAGGCAGTCGACAACAATCTGTCCATGAGTTTTTCCGGCGTAAAAAAGCGACCGCCTGTTCCTGATATTCTTGTCAATGAATTTATACGTACAATGCTTATTCCATTGTTAAATGTATGTGATCTGCTTATAATAAAAATAAAGCTCTTGAGATGACCACTCGTCTCATAGAAATCTACAAATCAGCTGTAAACTATTAAAAGCTGTGAAATTGCGGATTTTATTCAAAGTTTTTTTCCCTCTCTTTTTTTATTACAATTTTCTTTATATTTTTGCATTGTTCCCTACGCCGAAACCTTGGAAACAAGGAGGAAGTGGTGGTGGGGGATTATATTTTTATATAAAGGAAGACGTTTACTTGACGTTTTGTCTTTGACGTATCAAAACTTCGCAAACTTTGAACTCAGTCAAAAGCAAAGCAACGGTAGATGTCTACGGGATATGTTTATATCTCCAATGCAGGAGTTGTTGTATAACAACGACTCCATGCAGTGGATTTATTATACATATCGGCGTGGGCTTCTGCATTGCTCGTTCTGACTGAGTGGGCAATGCGAAGGCCTTGATACGTGGGACGAGTAACAGGTACAGATTCCCGCGCTTTTTCTTTATATATCTCCTTTTCAAAAGCAAAACCTGTCCGGCTGGGAATCTACGGTCACAACAAAAAAACGTTATGCCGCTAAATAAAACAGTATCCCTTACACAAAGTAGCACAGGTACAACCTCTTTCACACTCCTTTCATTTTCACGGTTCACTTATGCGCGAAATTTACAGGCTTTTACTGTCTTATAAGCGGCTGTTGTAGCAAAATACGCAAAAAACCTTAATGTCAAACTAAAAACAAACTGATTATGAGGTGCAAAAACTGTGGATGGCCCAACAAGCCTAATGAAAAAACATGCGTGAAATGCCATGCGCCATTAGAAAAAAACGATTTTGACTCTACTCTTTCTCCGGATATGGGAAATGACAACGAAATATACGGGAAAACCGTAAGGGAAGAAGATGTGTTTTACCACAAAGAATTCGAGCCTGAACCTATACAGGCTACAGAAGAATCGGGCAACACCCGACCCTGCCCTAAGTGCGGTTATCCCGTGCGTCCCGGGACAGATAAATGTCCTAATTGCAAATTCCCCTTAAACGGCAATGCGGTTCATTCTGACTATAAACGGACACGTATGGACACAGAACCAGAAAACCGAAAGCCTACCCGGATGAACACCAATACAGCCGGCAATTTCCATAAAGGTACAGTCAACCCTTACATGATGAATCTGGAACTGGAGCCTTCGTTTGCGCTTAAACCTATAAAACGGATAAACGAGCGTCATGAACTGGAGGAGCTAGAATTCGAAGGGAAAGAAATCGTACTGAACCGCGAAAATACAGAGGCAAATAACCCATCTATCACATCGCGCCAACAAGCCGTCATCTCGAACGTCAACGGGCATTGGTACATTGAGGACAAAAGCGGACAGAAAACAACTTTTGTTCAAGCTGCCGCTAAAATTGAATTACATGAAGGAGACTTAATCTTATTAGGGAACAGACTGTTTGAGTTTCACGAATAAAACACTGCAGCCATGATAGTGCAAAGATGTAATTTCTCTATAGGTGACGTAATTGATAGCCGATACCGTGTAGAAAAGATGCTGGGTGAAGGCTCGTATGGCAAGGTATATGCCGTCAGAGACCAACAAGGGAACATTTTTGCCCTTAAGCTTCTTAAACTTTGGGAAGTGCCGTCAGAAATACGCGGCCCCCTAATGGCACGTTTCGATATGGAATTTGAAACAGGACGTATCGAAAGCGACTACTTGGTTCATTCTCTGGCGCACGGATTGATTGCAGGCAACCCGTATATCGTTATGGAATACTGTCCAGGCGGAGATTTGATCAGTCTGTCAAATAAGAGTTCTTTGGATTTTCCGAAAGTAGCCACCCATGTGCTGTTGGGACTGAAAGCATTGCACAATCGAGGCAAAGTGCATCGGGATTTAAAACCTGAAAACGTATTGGTGAAGCCTAACGGCGATTATGCGTTAACAGACTTTGGCATATCAGGCGACCGCAACAAACGGATGACCGAACGGAATATTTTAGGGAAACCCAAACAGATTTTCGGTACATACGCCTATATGCCTCCCGAACAGCTGAATCCAAGGAAAGACGCAACGGTACTTCCTACTACAGACATTTTTTCGTTCGGTGTGATGATGTACCAGCTCTTGACTAATGGAGCTCTACCCTTTGGCCCGCTGGAAAACGAAAGAGATCTTGTTCCGTATATAAAACATGGAAAGAAAGGTGAATGGGACAAGAATGGCCTGCTTTCCACATCCTATGGACGAGATTGGTATCGCCTTATTGACGGTTGTCTTATTCCTGATTTCCAGTCACGCCTGCAGAATACAGACTCTGCCTTGCAATTAGTTCCCCAAAATAAAGTTTTACAAGAGACTGTCCGCGATGCGGAAACAACTGACTATCAGACACGGATTGTCAACGGCGTGTTGCTCCGCATCATGCAAGGCGAGGAATACGGGCGAGTATATAAGCTGGACGATATGTTACAGGGAGACAGTGCCATTCTGAGAATAGGACGCAAAGACGAAGGAGTATACAATGACATCGCTATTGTGGAAGAGAACAGTTCATATATTTCGCGCAAACATTGCACTCTTGAATTAGACTACGATATAGGCTCGTGGGTAATACGCGACGGACAATGGGACAGGTACGAAACAGGAGGCTGGAAACGTTCTACAAACGGCACATATGTCAACTCTCAAGAAGTCACTATCAATGGCTTGGCATTCAGCCCGGGCGACATTATCTCTATAGGAGACACAAAGTTGAGAGTGGAAGCTTATTAAACAAGAACAGTATTTAATAAAAAACATTACCACCAATGGCAGCACATACGACAACAACTTATAAGAAAACTCTTTCCGGTTCGGTAGGTGCGGGAATGGGATCATTGTTCAATCCCAACGGAAGAAAATATTACATTTTGGAACATAAGGTAAGCAGCAAATACCACAAAGCCGGAGAATCACAAGAAATCATCGTAGACAATATCGAAATTGGACGTGACTCTCATTGCCAAGTACGTTACGATGAAAGTTTTAAAACTGTATCGCGACATCATGCAGCTATCATAAAAGATGGTGATATGTGGAAACTAGTTCAAATATCCAAGACTAATTCCACTCTATTGAATGGTCATCCTATAAAAACAGAATGGTATCTGCAAAACGGTGATGAAATCCAATTGTCTATAAACGGCCCTAAACTGGGATTCATCATCCCTACCGGGAAGAAGTCTACAGTAGGTTCTATCGGACTGACACGCAGATTGAGCTTGTTCAGGCAGCAAGCGTTGAGACCATACAAGACGGCACTGACTGTACTGTCGTGCATGCTGGTGTTATGTGTCGGAGGATTAGTTACCTGGAATTATATGCTGAGAGAAGATTATTTAAAACAAAGCAAAATACTGGCATCTGAGATAGAAGCTAATAAAAGCAATCAAGCCAAAGTAGATTCATTAGCCGGAAAACTGGTGGAGAATAATATGAAGATGAAAGATTATGAACAGAAAATTATCGAGATGCGAAAAAAAGTGGCATCTGCAGAGAAGGCGGCAGCAGATGCAAAAGCAGCGATAACTTCTGTTGGTACAGGAGGCACAGAAGCTTTGCGTCAATGCGCCAACAATACCTATTATTGTACATTTACGTTATCTTTTGAGAATAACCCTTTATGGACCTCCAGTGGAACCGGTTTCTTATTGGATGATGGACGCTTTATTACCTGTCAACATGTTGCTGACTTCTTATATAATGTATCAAATAATCCATCTGCTGTAGAACTGCAAGCAAATTTTTTAATGAACGAGAACCCGGAGTCGTTTACGGTGGATTTTTATGCAATTTCTCCTTCAGGTGATAAAATACAGAAACAATATAGATTGAATAATTCTCCTTTCCGCATGGGAAGTAATAAGACTCGCTGTGTGGCCACTTTTACAATGAATAGCACGCAATATCCTGTGCGTGTAAGGGAAGGGAAAAGTTGTGACGATTGGGCTGTTTTAGACTACAATAAAAGTGGAGGGTTACAATATGATGCATCGTTTTCTCGTTCTATGCCCATAAAGACCCATCTGGATATTCTTGGCTTTCCGATGGGAGTTGGTGCTGAAAATAAAAATAATATTTCTCCTATTTATAGTGAGTCTTCTGTAGCAAGAGAAGGACTTGACACAGATGGATGCATATTGTTATCAAACAGTGAAACCGATCATGGTAACTCTGGTGGGCCTGTTTTTGCTTCTCATAATGGGAACCTTGTTGTCGTTGGAATACTTTCCGGTGCCAATCGTTTAGGCTCAAAAACGGACCCACAGCGCGTTACAGCAGAAACCAAATGGAAAGGACGCGTAGTGCCAATTTCCAATCCTCAATAAATACATTTTTAAATAATATATTTATGAAAATATTTTATTCTTTTGTACTTAGCCTATTATGCTGTCAGCTTTATGCGCAGATAAATTTAGGGAAATTTGGATCAGATGCTTTTATTGATGAGGCAGTGCGAAGAGGTTTGTTTATTTCTTGCCAAAGTTATCAGATCTGTGATAATAGAACTGGAGAACTGTTTGGGCTTAATGGAGAAGCAGAGTTCGGCATAGGATATTCTCTAGGCATTAAAGTACCTGGAGGATATTACCTTTCAGACCAAGCTGTCCGTCCTTGGTTATACGACAAAAACTTCGCCAAATACCAAAACAAATATAAACCAGTCTTTTATCAAGCAAAATATACAGAATTAGGAGAACAAGTCCAATATGACTCACTAGATTATTCTTTAGCAAATATAACTGCTGTCACTGATTCCGTTTTATATCGTTTTGCTTCCTCAACGTTTAACGGTAAAGGTTTTATACTTGACACCGAAGAAGGACAGAAGGACGGTTGGGCAGTATGGATTGTGCAATCAAAAGACAGTACTATGAGTACAAATGCTAATCTCACATTTATTTCATTGAAAGAAACTATAAACGTAAAGAAAGAGCGTCTGTTTATGGAAATACTTCCTCCAAAAACATTTCATCAGTTAGTGGGAGGCATTTATGTTGTAGCTGAATACTCGTCTATAGGCGTTGTTGAATTTAAATTGTGTGGAATTATAATGACAGATGGCGGTGATGCCTGGAATTTGTATTTCCCGTTTATAGGGCAAAAAATAGAAAACAAGGACAAAACAGATGCCATGGCACCCTCAAAAAATGTTGGAGGCAATGAATTGACTCCTGTCGGTAAAACTAAGAATGTAAAAAAGAAAAATAAAAAAAGGAAATGAGCACCATTAAATTCAGAATAGCAGCGAAAACCGATGTCGGCCTTGTCCGCACAAACAACGAGGACAATTTTCAGGCAGCGTCCGACTTGACCTCTCCACAAATGCGCTGGGTGAACAATGAGATCTGTTCATTGGGTGAGAAAGGAGCTTTGCTGGTAGTGGCCGACGGTATGGGTGGTATGAATGCGGGTGAAGTGGCATCCGAGCTCGCCATCAGTACCATAAAAGAATATTTTACGCCCGAAAACATTACACCCGCCGTTACAGCTAACCGCTACAGCATAGAACGCTTTATGAACGCGGCCATCGTTGCAGCCGATGCCAACATAAAGAAAACTGGAAAAGAACGGCCCGAAACAAGAGGCATGGGTACTACTATCGTAATAGGCTGGCTACTGGGCGGAAAACTTTACGTATCCTGGTGTGGCGACAGCCGGGCGTATGTCTACAATCCGGCGGCCGGTTTGCACCAGATTACCAAAGACCATTCGTATGTGCAGGATTTAGTGGATAAAGGCAGTATCTCACCTGAAGACGCTTTCGACTTTCCGGACAGCAACATCATAACCCGTTCATTGTCTGACGGAGGAGGAAAAGCCAAGCCCGAATCATTACTGAAACCTTATGATGTATGCGACAACGACATTATTCTGCTCTGCACTGATGGCTTATGCGGCATGATACGTGACAATGAGATAGAAGCGGTTCTTCGCGCCAATGAACACAATATGGATCAATGTGCGGACATGTTGATCCATGCCGCCTGCGAAGCAGAAGGAGCGGACAACATCACGGTATGTTTGTGTCAAATTCTGCAAGGAGGAGGAACGTGCACTTCCACCATGTTCAACGAATACGACGCGCGACTGGAAGGCCCTAAACCGGCTGCACCTGTCTCACCCATCACAAAAGAATGTGATACCTCCTCTGACAACCATTATAAAAAAAGATTCTTTATTGCTGTTGGAGTAATTATCTGCCTTTTTTGCGTTATTGTAGCAGAAAGTTACATTCTGATTCGAAAAGAGACAAACGAACTCCCTTCAGCCACACAAGAATCCCAACCGATTGTAAAGTCAGACACCATTCAAGAAAATACCGGCGTTCAGGAGAATGAGTTTGATGAGAATAATTTACAAAAGACAAACAATAATACTGATTCTGCTTCCCCAAGGCAAGATTCCTCCCAGACAAGGGGTGGTGATAAAGGTCAAGGGGACAATGCCGACATAAGAGATTTTAAAAAAGGTCTTGATCAGATTATAATCAGTGGAAAACCGGACGGACTTTCCAAGTTCAAAGAAGACCAATTGACTCCAGTCGATAAGCAGACAAATAATAAGACATCAAACAAAAAGCAGGACTCCATAAAAGACCGAAAGAAAACAAATGAAGATACAACCGTCAAATAAAATCGACTGAATCATGAACAATACCATTATTAAAATAGGCCGTAACCCAAAAAGCAATGACATCATCATACCTGAAGAATATGATACCGTAAGCAATAACCATGCGGAAATAGAACAGCAAGGCAACGGATTGATTTACCATGACCACAGTACAAACGGGACTGTCATAAACGGACAGAAAATACATAATACAGATGTCCGTGTCTTTCCGGAAGACCGCATCCTCCTCGCAGGAGTTTATGAGCTGGACTGGCGTGTAATCCGACAATACTTTCCTAATTTAAGCCGTCCGACCGTAGCTTCACATGTATCTGCTGGCGGAGGACGCCAAACGGTTCGCCTGTCCACTCCGACAGTCCCTTTGAGTTCCCAACACAAAGACCGCCCTACCGAACCTTTCCACACAAGCGAACGTCGGGCTTCACCTACAGATTCTGTGCGTAAGGACAACTTCGGGCAAGCGAACGCTTATTCGCAAGCCGAAATAGATGCCGCTATCCGCCGCTGGAACTGGGGAGCATTCTTCTGTTCATGGATTTGGGCAGCTTTCCATAAAACTTATTGGCCACTATTCATTCTGATTGTAGGGCTGATACCCTATATCGGGCAAGTCTGTTCGTTGGCGTTGAGTGTCTATTTAGGCATTTCCGGCTCTAAGATAGCTTGGGAATGCGGGAAATACGCTGATTTCGAAAGTTATAAGAACGCGCAAAGAAACTGGACCATCATCGGTTTGATTCTTTTCATTTTAGGGGGTCTCGCGTCCGCCTTTCTTGTTTTCACTACTTTATCAATGATTTAAAACAGCAAAAGTCATGAGGTTAGAAAAAGGAGCGTATTTCCATTCCAGATACTTATTGGTTTCCCAATTGGGAAACGGCGCATCAGCCGAAGTTTGGGCTGCCAAAGACACTAAAGCCAACAATCTGATTGTAGCTTTGAAAATATTCTCGCCAAGTTCAAGCATGGATTCTTACGGCTTGCAGAATTTCGAAAAAGAGTTTACCACCGTGTATAACTTGAAACATTCCAATCTGCTTCCGCCTACCGGATACGATATATACGAAGGCAGGCCTTACCTGATCATGCAATATTGCGAGAATGGCTCGTGCGGCAGTATGATTGGCAGGACGGACGAAAACGATATAATCAAATTCCTGCACGATGTGGCAGCCGGTCTCGAATACCTGCATGACCATAACATCATCCATCAAGATATTAAACCGGACAACATCCTGCTGGATGACAATTGCAACTTTATGGTAACCGACTTCGGTATCAGCATAGCCTACAACAATGCGTCCGAATCGTCTGAAATATCGGGTGGAACACGTGCCTATATGGGACCGGAACGTTTCAACGGCATCACCAATACAGCCAGTGACATTTGGTCACTTGGCGCAACGGCCGTAGAACTACTTACAGGAAACCCACCGTATGGCGACCACGGAGGGTTGCTGCAAGCCGAAGGCGAACCTCTTCCAGAACTGCCAGACGCCCTCCTTCCGGAAGTGAAAAACATCATTCTGTCTTGTCTTGCCGCTGATCCGATGAAACGTATCAAAGCAAATGAGATCCGACAGAAAATTGAACTTTATTGGGAGACAGGTTCATGGGAACGGCAGTCCAACAAGAAACTGATTGCCATTGTCGCTACATCTGTCGCCTCTGTTTTGATGTGCCTAGGCATTTTCCTGTGGGATTATAACCGGACCAAGGTCTATTATTATAAAGATTATGCTGAATATTGGGGAATACCTAAAGGTATTGGACGACTCACTATCGGCGAGATGAAGCACCGGGACCAGAGTTATCGTTTTGAGTGTCAGCAATGGAAAGTAAGGCGCATGGCATTAGTCAATTCGGCCGGGAAGGTGATCAGTCACTCTGATACAGAACACATGCTCAACCGCAGCTCGGATGTGCGCTATTATTACACAGCCAATGGTGACATAGACTATAAGGCCATCTATGACACAAACGGACGTTTGATGTACAAAATGGATTATGATGAGAATCTGAAAACAGCGACTTTCCGGTTAGATGATGGGGCTGAAATGAATCTGGATGCCAGTACAACCAAGCTTTACAAAGCCTCACCAACCCTATTCGATGAAAAAAGCAATATATCCCGCTATCTATTGACCTACAATGAAGACGGTCTGTTGATGGAAAGACGTTATGCCGGCTATCAAAACGTCAAGGCAGTTGATGCCGAAAAGATACACGGCCAACGCTATCTTTACGATGACAAAGGAAGAATTATTGAAGAACAGTTCTTGGGCATTGACGGAAACATTACTGGAAATAGGATTGGGCTGGCCATAAAAGTTAATAGTTATAATGAGAATGATGATTGGACTTCAACCACTTACCTGAATGCAGAACGGAAGCCTTCACATGACGGCAACAACTGCAGCATTGTGAAGTTGGATTACGATGATTATGGAAATCGAATACGCGAGACTTATTTCACGTATGACGGCAATCCTGCTTTGCGGACCGATGCAGCCGTATTCGGATACAGCTATACATATGATGAACATGGATTCCGTATTGCACAATCCTGCTTGGGCATGGAAGGGCAAGTTATTCTTGGCAACGCAGGATTTGCCGTCATTAAAAGTCAATATAATGAGAATGGCTTTCTTACAGAGCAACGATATTATGACGATCAGAACAATCCTGTAAAATACACATCGGCAGAAGATGTGTATGGCATTGTACGTACAAAACCCAACGAATGTGGGCAATATCTGGAGCTTTGTTATTATGATGAATTCGGGAATGAATTGGAAAACAGTTATGGCTTTTCCAGATGGACCCGCAGCTATGATGAAGAAGGGAAAATAACCCAAGACAAATATTATTCAAAGGGTGACAGCCTGGCTTTATGGGCAGGCTTTTACAATACGGTCACCTATACTTACGATGAGCACGACAATCTATCAGAGATAAATTATTTTGACCGGAACGGCAATCTTACGCCTGATGAAAACGGAGTCGCGTCTTATAAAGCTACTTATAATCACTCAGGAGTACTGACCAAGATAGCTTATTATAACCGCGAAGGCAAATTGGTTTTAAACAGCAACCGTATTGCCGGATATACAGTTGAATACGATGAACTGGGAAACCAAAAAAGCTTAAAATACTTCGGAGTTGACGGGCAACCATGTATGAGTAGCGAAGGATATGCAAACGTTCAATACGATTATGACAAGCAGACGAATCTATTGACCTCCATTAAAGAATATGATACTCGAGGAAATCTTTTATCTGACATTGTTCAACGTTACGATGAAAGAGGGAACGTCATTCTGAATTATACTAAGGATGGAAAAGGCAGGCTACTGAAAAATACGGCAATAGCCCACTCGGAGTATGACACCAACAATCGTTGCACACGCATTTGGTACACTGACTTAGAAGGCAAGCGTGTCAATATGGCTGACAAGTCCTATTGTGAGGTAAAGAACAAATACGATGAGCGAGGAAATTGCATTGAATGCTCTTTCTGGGACAGCAAAGGAAAACCTGCTACCGATGAATTCAAGACCCATAAAAGAATTCAGGAATTTGATGCCATGAACCGAGTCGTTTACGAGAAGAACCTAAACGCTGCAGGTAAGCCCAGCGCAATAAATCCGGAAGGAAGGGTCACTTACGACCAATTTGGGAACCAGACAGAGATATTATGCTACGACGGATACGGGGAACCCAGTTTGTCTGCAGACGGTTATCATATACAGAAAAATGAATATAACAAGCGCAACAAACTGGAACGCATTTCTTATTTGGGGCTGAATAAAGAACTTGTCACATCAAAATCTGAAAATGTCGCCATGTACACCTTTGCGTATGACAATAAAGGAAACCGTACGGAAATGGTATGCTACAATGCCGATAGAAATTGTATCAGGCTGGAAAAGACATTATATAATGACAAGAATAAAGACACCGAACTGCAGGTCTACAATGGGAAAAAACAGTTGACGGACGAGTTCTATGGCTTTGCCAGATGCGTAGTCGAGTATGATGAAAGCGGAGTGGTTCCCAAATTAAGAAAATACTACTCAGCCACAGGAAAGCTTTTGGGCAGCCAGACGTATAACCCACAAAAATCTGATTGGGAAGAACTGAGGTACACAAATCAAGGGAATAATGGAAGCAACTGGATCGCTCAAATCAATGATGCCGCACGACAATGCCCACTAAAAATGGATAACGGAGTGACAATACAAGCCATTTCTGTCAATGGAAATTCTGTGACCATCACTTTCAAACTGGAAGAGCACTCTAAATATAATATGGACGAGTCATTGGTTTCCCAATTCAGGCAGTTGGCAAAAGAGCAGCTGACACCTTATATCAGACAATCCATAGGTATCCCTAACAATGTTTCTGTGCGGATTTTATTAACAGATAAAGCCAATAGAGAGATTTGTACTATATAGAACGAGTAACGCTCAAATAAAGACAAAATTATGAGAATAGTCAAGTACATATTAATTGTGGAAATGCTGATCTTATCAGCCTTTCATGCTTATGGAAAAGATCTGACCCCCCGACAAAAAGCATTCCAATCGTCCATCATGCAATTTTTAAAGGAAGAGGGATTTTCGCCAAAAATTGATGATGTCAATGACCTTACTTTTAAAAAAGAAGGCAATTTATATTGGATAGAAATATCTGACAACAGTCCGATATATATAGAATTACATCGGTTAGGACTGAGTTGCGAGAATGCCGATATGGATGTCGTCCTAGAGGCATGTAACCATGCAAACAAAACGATAAAGTGCATTAAAGCCATTATGGGGACAACAAGTGTATCGTTAGCTGTCGAGCTTTATTGCCATTCGGAAGAAGAATTCAAATATATATTCTATAAAAACTTGAGCTCACTTGATGACGGATATGATGCCCTTAAAGACTATTATGACGGACATAAAAATGCTACCACATCCTCTGCCCCGTTTGCGCTTAATTCAGTATCGGTAGCAAATGTCAAGAAAGATGGTACAATCATAAATGATTATGGCACCAGAATCTACGATTATCAGACAATGTATATTAAACCCCGAATAAATGTAAAAGTCAATACATCAGGCACTTACACAATAAAAGTGAAGTTCTTCACTTCAGACGGTATGTCTACCGGCACCTCTTCCCCTTCCGGTTTCTCTTACAGCAACCGAATAACCATGTCACAAGGAAACCACTATTATTATCTGGATGGATGGGGAAATGCAAATGCCGGAAATTGGGAAAAAGGTGATTACAGACTGGAATTTTATTATGGGAACAGACGGATAGGCAATTATTCATTCACTATATATTAAAAACAAAAAACATGGAAGAAAACAAACTTTTTCACAACCGATATTTCTTGGAACGATTATTGGGCAGAGGAAACTTCTCAGAAGTCTGGCTTGCTAAAGACGTACAAACAGATATCGAAGTCGCACTAAAGATTTATGCGCCGGCCACAGGATTGGATGACCATGGACTGAATGTATTCGCCCGTGAATTCTCGCTTGTCGTAAATGCCAATCACAAAAATCTGTTAAAGCCTTTATATTACGATTCGTGCGACCGCAAACCCTATCTTGTATTACCTTTCTGCAAAGAAGGAAGCATTTCTAAAGGCATCGGGAATTTATCCGAACAGGAGGCTTGGAGATTGTTGCGTGATGTGGCAAGCGGATTGGCATGGTTGCATAGCATGAATCCGCCTGTCATCCATCAGGACATCAAACCTGACAATATTATGGTGGGCGAGAATGGCGACTATATGATAACGGATTTCGGAGTCAGCACACATTTAAAGTCAACCTTGCGCAAAAGCTTGAGTCTGGCGTTCTCGTCTGCCGGAACTGTTGCCTATATGGCTCCCGAACGCTTTGGAAAAGACAACACTCCCATCATGGCAAACGACATCTATTCATTAGGTGCGACCGTATACGAAATGCTGACAGGAGAGACCCCATTCGGCGATGATGGAGGATTAATGCAGAAAAAAGGAGCCGAATTGCCCGAGATAAAAGGCGATTTCTCTCCACAGTTAAAGAAAGTGGTTTCTGCTTGTCTCTGCATGAATCCTTGGGAACGCCCTACAGCCGAACAACTGGAACGGTATGCTGAAGCTGGGCTTAAAGGACTTCCAGTACGTTTCGACAATGAAAAAACATTCTGGCAAAAGCACAGGACTCTTATTTCAGCCCTAATCGTACTTGTCATAATCGGGGCTGGCATTGGTGTAATAGCCTACAGCAACCATGCTGCGACCGTTGCAGAACAAAGACAGATAAGGATTACGGCCCATTATAATGACTCTATCCAGTCTGTTATAACAGATTACATCAGTACAGCAGACACTCTTGTCGCAAGAGGCAACGAAAAAGATGAAAATTATGAAAGGATGTATATAGAGGCATTAAGCAACTATAGGAAAGCGATGGAAGAATACAACCAACTGAAAATGGATAAATCAGCTGTTCAACCGATGATGGAAAGACTGGATATAAAGATCAGCGGACTGGAAAAGCAGTTACAAGAAGCGTATATCTCTTTATCCGAAAAAGCTGAGATATTCAAGAATGAGCCAGAGATTCTAGAAGAGTTCAAAGCACGGCTTTCAGTCATCAGCAAGGCTGTTTACATTCACAATGACAGCTTAATATCAACAAAAACAATTCAATAATCAGAAGGAGGAAATATGAATAGAATCTGTAAAAACTTTATCATTCTTACTGTTGCATTGACCATATCCAATGTGATTGTAGCACAAAACGCATGTGACAAGTTATTTGCTGAAGGTGTAAAGCTGCAGCAAACAATGACCATTTATTCGCAGCAGAAAGCAATAGAACAATTTAAAAAAGCGAAAATCTGTTATGACTCACAGACTAAAAAAGATTTATGCGACCAACAAATCACTGCTTGCAGAAACATTATAGCCCAAATTAAAAAGAACGATATGGCCGAGAAAAAGGATGATCCAACACCTCCTCAGCCATCTTCCATTACGGCAGACAACAATGACAATCAGCATACGGAAACTATCGACAAACGAGATGTCAAATTGTCTCTCAACAAAACATATATCAAATTCAAAGGCAAAGGAGGAGAGTTTCAAAAAGTAAAAGTCACATGTAACTATGATGATTGGGAAGTTTCTGATGCTCCCGAATGGGTGAATTACTCACGAAATGAAAATAATGAACTGGTAATAGAAACCGAGAAAAATCCGGATAAAGATGAAAGGTCCGGCATTTTGAAAGTACGCTGTGGGGAAACAGAGACTTCTCTTACAATCATACAAGATAAATTCAAAAAATTCATCATTTTATAAAATATAAAAAACGCCCAAACGTTTTTGGAATATGTCTACATGACAGGAAAGCCACACGGACAGATAACCGCGTTTTGCTTTTTTGCCCTGTATTCCGCAAAAGAAAACGGGAGAAATGTTTGGAAGCTACCCTAAAAGTCCCTACATTTGCACCCGTTATGCGGAAATAGCTCAGTTGGTAGAGCACAACCTTGCCAAGGTTGGGGTCGCGAGTTCGAGTCTCGTTTTCCGCTCTCTTTGAAAGGCTGCTCGAATGGTGGAATCGGTAGACACGAGGGACTTAAAATCCCTTGGCCAGTAATGGCTGTGCGGGTTCAAGTCCCGCTTCGAGTACTTCGCTTAATCGCCAATTATCTGGTTTCTGGATAGTTGGCGATTCTGTTTTATTGTACGGTTATAACAATGGCATTAAAATATAAAGAATATGCAACATTTTGACAGTGATTACATGGAAGGGGCGCATCCGCTGATTCTGGAGCGCCTGATCAGGACCAATATGGAAAAGACTCCGGGATACGGAACCGATGAGTATTGCGAGACGGCGCGCCGGAAAATCCGTGAGGCGTGCGGATGCCCCGAGGCTGAAGTGCACTTTCTGGTGGGAGGCACACAGACCAACGCGACACTGATTACGGCCATGCTCCGCCCGTATGAAGGGGTAGTCTCAGCCGCCACGGGACACATCAACATGCACGAGGCGGGAGCGGTGGAAGCGGGAGGCCATAAGGTACTGGCACTTCCGGCGCACGAGGGCAAGCTGGATGCGGAAGAGGTGGACCGCTATGTCAC
Source organism: Candidatus Phocaeicola excrementigallinarum (assembly GCA_019120125.1). Classification (GTDB taxonomy): domain Bacteria; phylum Bacteroidota; class Bacteroidia; order Bacteroidales; family Bacteroidaceae; genus Phocaeicola; species Phocaeicola excrementigallinarum. The sequence goes on from DWVR01000009.1 coordinate 43,018, forward strand.
TTCTTTTTATGAGGACCCGAGCTGGGACCACATGGTGGCGCCGGGAATGGTCTATATCTCCCATCCCACGGAATATGGCACGCTCTATACGTTGACCGAGCTGGAAGCTTTGTCGGCTGTATGCCGCAAGCATCACATTCCCCTGTTCCTCGACGGGGCGCGATTGGGATACGGACTGGCGGCACACGGTACGGATGTAACTCTCGAAGCCATCGCGTCACTGTGCGACGTATTCTATATCGGAGGCACGAAAGTCGGCACCTTGTTCGGTGAGGCCGTAGTGATTCCCCGTCCGGGACTGATCAGACAACTGGACACCATCGTGAAACAACGCGGAGTGTTGCTGGCAAAAGGCCGCCTGCTCGGTCTCCAGTTCGATACCTTGTTCACCGACGGACTGTATGTGGAAATAGCCCGTCATGCTATCAAGATGGCAGACCGGATAGTGGCCTGTCTGGAAGAGAAAGGCTATACGTTTTATGTCCGCCCCCAAAGCAACCAGTTGTTTGTCGTATTGGAAAACCAACGCCTGGAAGCCCTGTCAGAAAATGTCAGCCTGGGAGTCTGGGAGAAGCCGGATGCCGGGCATACAGTAGTCCGTATCGCCACAAGCTGGGCCACCCGCGAGGAAGATGTGGACGAACTGCTTTCCTTGTTATAAGCGCCCGGCTGTTTTGTAACGCATTTACAGAATGAAGGTGTACCGGGATGTGTCAAGACAACAGAGACGCATTCCGGTACACCTTCATTCTTTTGTGGCGAGTCCTTTCCGCGATTACGGTACCTTGCGGAATCAGAAATAGAAATCCGTTCCGAGCGACAGGTATTCTTTCCCCGTATCCGGGTCGGTTCCGAAAAAGAGTTTGTCTTCCCGGGCCAGCCATCCGACAGCCGCATACAATTCCTCTACAGAAAGTCCCGTAGCGGTTTTCAGTTCCTCATATCCCCATCGTTCTTTTTGGTTCAGCAGGTTCCAGACCTGTCCGGCATGTCCGCCGATAGAATTGTTGTCCATAGTTAACCGATATAATAGTTGAGTTCAATGTACAATACATTCTGTTCCCCAGCGTGAGAGTCCTCTATCGAGAGTTTTCCTTCCCGGGCGAGCCATCCGATCGCCGCGTTCAGGTTTCTGTCCGGCAGTCCGGTCGCTTTCTTGAGCTCGTTGTATGACCATTTTCTGTGTTCTCCCGCAAGTGTCCTCCATACGATGCCTGCGCTTTCTCCGATACTTTGTACGTCCATGATAGTTTTTGAGTTTAAGAGGTTGTTTTTCTATTGGATCCTGATCTGAAGCAGTCCGTTCTTCCGTTCCAGATACACTTTGTCTTCTCTGGCCAGCCATCCTACCGCAAGTGTGGTTTCTTCCACCCCAAGATTGAGTTTCAGCGCGAGCTCCGGAATCGTGATATATCCCGTTTCACACAGTTTCTTCCAGACCGCTCCGGCCTTGAATCCGATGTTGGCTTTTTCCTTTTCCATAATTATGAGATTTTAGGGGTATAAAAAATGCGGTAGAGCATTTTCCTGTCGTTAGAGAGGGAGTCGAAGCCCTTGAACACAAACAAGAAACGCCCTCCGCAGTTTATATGGACGGAAGGCGTATAACTGTTTTCGTGTGTTCTTAGATACTTTTTCGACTTTTCTCTAACACTGGAAATCAGCTAGACGCTTAAATACTTCAATAAAATAGTAACGGCTTTTCTATTTGCCTTCGCAAAAATACGTATTTCCTTTAAAAATCCTGTCATTTTATCGGACTATTTTTTGCTTTCCCCCAAAATAAAAATAAAGACTCCGTGCCGCTGTGCCTCCATGTTCAGACTATGACAGACACGGGATACAGGGACACGGAGAAAAATATTCCGCACGGGTTCTCAGGCAAGTGACTGCAACATGCGTTTCAATACCACGGTGGCCGAAATCTCACGGTTGGCGGCTTCCGGTATCACCAGTGAGGTGGGAGCCTCGATCACCGCGTCGGTCACAATCATGTTGCGGCGCACGGGCAGGCAGTGCATGAAGAAAGCGTTGTCGGTCACAGCCATGTGAGCCTCGTCCACAGTCCATCCCATATCTTTGCTCAACACTTTTCCATAGTCCTCCGGACAAGTGACTCCCGGACACGCCCAGTTTTTCGCATAGATGAAGTCGGCTCCCTCAAACGCCTTCAGCTGGTCGTATTCCACTCTCGCGCCGCGCACGAACTTGGGATCAAGCTCGTAGCCGTGGGGATGCGTGATGACAAAGTCCACGTCGGCCTCGTTCATGAAATCGGCGAATGAGTTGGGCACCGCCTGCGGCAGGGCACGCGGATGGGGAGCCCATGTCAGCACCACTTTCGGACGTTCCTTCTTCTTATATTCCTCGATGGTGATCAGGTCGGCGAACGCCTGGAGCGGATGGCCCGTGGCCGCTTCCATTGAGAATACGGGCTTACCGGAATACCGGATGAACTGGTTCAGGATTTTTTCATTGTAGTCGTCCTCCCGGCTCTCGAAACGGGCGAACGAGCGGACTCCGATAATGTCGCAATAAGAGGCCATCACGGGAATCGCCTCCAGCAGGTGCTCGCTCTTGTCACCGTCCATCACCACGCCCCGTTCCGTCTCCAGTTTCCATGCCCCCTGGTTCACGTCGAGCACAATTACGTCCATGCCCAGATTACGGGCCGCCTTCTGGGTACTCAGACGGGTGCGCAGACTGTTGTTGAAGAATATCAGCAGACAGGTCCTGTGCTTGCCCAGCGCCTCATATTTATACCGGTCTTTCTTGATTTCGAACGCTTCCGCCAAGGCGGTCTTCAGGTCTCCCAAATCGAATACGTTAGTGTAGGTTTTCATGTTTTACAGTTGAAGTTGATAGTTAACCGTCAATGACGGGCATCGGATGTCCGCCATTGGCTTTCCGTTTATTTGTTCTCATTAAGGCCGTGTCTGTCCGTTGCCTTCAATCAGCCATTTGTAGGTGGTCATCTCACGCAGTCCCATCGGGCCGCGCGCGTGCAGTTTCTGGGTGCTGATGCCTATTTCCGCACCCAGACCGAACTGGGCGCCATCGGTGAACGAAGTGGGCGCGTTGACGTAAACGCAGGCCGCATCCACCGCACGCTGGAAATACGCGGCTGTCTGAATGTCTTCAGTGATGATGCATTCACTGTGCTTGGAACCGTACGTATGGATGTGAGCCACAGCCGCCTCCACATTGTCCACAGTCTTGACGGCCATTTTATAGTCAAGGAACTCCGTGCCGAAACTGTCCCCGCCGGCATGTTCCAGAAGCTCCGACGGATAGTTCCCGTCCAAGGCCTCCCATGCGGAAGCGTCCGCATAGATCTTCACACGGCTTCCTTTCAACGGAGCGCAAAGGGCGGGCAGGTCGTCCAGACGGTCCTTATGGACCAGCAGACAATCAAGCGCGTTGCATACGCTTACCCGGCGTGTCTTTGCGTTGTGGATGATGGCAGCCCCTTTTGCCAGGTCTCCTTTCCCGTCAAAATAGGCGTGACAGATACCGGCACCTGTCTCGATGACCGGCACCGTAGCCTCATGGCGCACATAGCGTATCAGCTCTCCGCTTCCCCGGGGGATAATAAGGTCCACATACCCCTCGGCGTGGAGCAGTCCGGAGGTCGCCTCACGGGTGGAAGGCAGAAGCTCGACCACATGCTCGTCGACACCGCAATTCCGCAACACCCCATGTATCAGCGCGACAATGGCCCTGTTGGAACAGTCCGCGTCGCTTCCCCCCTTCAGAATACAGGCATTCCCGCTTTTCAGGCAGAGAGAAAACACGTCGAAGCTCACGTTGGGACGGGCCTCATAAATGATGCCGACCACCCCGAAAGGCACACTGACTTTCCGCAGATGGAGTCCGTTCGGCCGGGTCCGTTCCTCCAGGGTAATGTCCAATGGAGAAGGCAAGGCGGCCACATCCCTCATGTTCGACGCAATTTCCAGCAGTCGTGCTTCCGACAGTCTCAGCCGGTCGTATTTGGGATTCTCCGGATCCATCCGTTCCAGATCTAGACGGTTGGCAGCCAGCAGTCCTGGCATGGATTTTGTTATCTCATCCGCAACGGCCATAAGAATGCGGTTCACTTCGTCCACCTCCATCATCCTTAGGCTGAAAGAGGCCGACTGGACAGCCCGGAATATTTCATTCAGTTCCATTTTCCTTTCTGTTTTTATTCATCTTGTCGCAAAAATACAATAAAAGAATACAATTTCATAGCCTCATCCGGAAAAATTAGAGGTTTTCACCTGTCCCTCCGCAAGGCATTCAAAAGCGGTATAAAAAGAAGCGAAAAACGCCTAGACGTTTTGATCAAAACATAAGGACGTTTCAAGTAAAACATCAGGGCGTTTTGATTGAAACACCTTGACGTTTTTTTTAAAGGGCCGCGATGCCTTTTCATCGTCCACGAAAAACGTTAAAAACAATAAACAACACACCCGGACCCACACGGATTTTCGCGGATTCTCACATCTACAACGACTCGATCAGCTCTTGAGGCAATCGGGTATACTTCCCGATCTTATCAATAGGGACATTGTCTTTTTTCATTTGTCTTGCAATCCCGACAGCCTCACATGAAATTCCCTCAGCGGAAAAAAGCAGTCCGGACAATTGTCTGACAGCATTCCGAATCCTTTCCCTGCCAGCTTCCTTGTTCAGGTCTATCCCACCAAAATCAGACAAGTCCTTATGCAATACGAGATAATAGATGCCACCTATCATCATCGCGGCCACAGCCACGATGTCCAGGTCTGAACCTTCGAATACTTTAGCATACCGCGAGCATAAGGGCAATGTGTGAAACTCCCTGAGCCGGGCCGTCCGCCGGACCGTCTCATTGTTCCCGGACAATTCCCACCTGAGCAACTGCTGCATGATCCGATTGTCACACAGAGCGTCAAGCAATCCGTTGACAATTTTCTCATACCGTTCTTTTTCATCGCCCTCGCTGTCCGAATCTTTGGCGACATCACTGAACCAGTAGTCAAACCGCTTTACATATTCGTCTATGAATCCGTTTAAGTCTCCATATCTTCTGTAAAATTGCACGGGCTCAATGGACGCCTTTTGTATGATGCCCGTAACCGTCAGTTCGCCGAACCCCTTCTCCTCAATGAATCCGGCGGCTGCTTCCAGAATAGCCTTTTCAATGTCTTCTGTACTTCTCCTTTTCCTTCTGCTATGCTCCATGTTGTTTTTTTGACTTGTTCCCTCCAGCTCACCGGTCAGGTTCCAATATGACCGTCTTCATGAAATGCCAGAATACTACACATAATCCCGCTTCCTGAATCCGGACGACAGGACACATCATTACAGTGGTAAATATACCCTTTTCCCGGCAACATTCCACGGCCTGACAAGATTTTTTATCCGTAAATAAGATATAACCGCATCGGCTTTTAAAGCGATCAAGCCCTTTCTTTTGTGCGTAATACAATCAATATTGCATGATATATAATTTATATTTATGGTATTCTACCATAACTATTACGGATGTTCAGCCTTGAATTATACAATATATATTGTATATTTGTGCCGCGAAACATCAAATGACATTATCATGAAAAAGAACATGGATATATTTCTAATGCAGTCTTATGAATACAGGACTTTCAAACACCGGCATTTATTCCATTCCTGTCAACTATGATCCGGACAACTTTATTCATCATTATCATATTCTTTCTGTCTGTCCATAACCTGCAGGCCAATCCTGCCGACACCCTTTCCCAAGCGAAAGCCATATCCTTTTCCGACAATATCAGCAGAAAAAAATCTTTCTGGAGGGCGGCAGGAGAGACAGCCGGCCTGAACATAGGGCTTTGGGCATTCGACAGATATGTCCTAAACGGTCATTATGCCCGCATTTCGTGGAATACCATCAAAGCAAACTTCAGGCATGGGTTTGACTGGGACAATGACCATTTAAGCACAAACATGTTCGCCCATCCCTATCACGGTTCTTTATACTTCACCGCCGGACGGGCAAACGGATTCAACTTCTGGCAATCGGAACTTTTCGCATTAGGAGGAAGTGCCATGTGGGAACTGTTTATGGAAAGCGAATACCCGTCGAAAAACGACATCATAGCCACCCCCATAGGCGGCGCAGCTTTAGGAGAAGTGTTGTACCGCGCTTCAGACCTGATGCTGGACAGCCGCGCTTCCGGGAGCGAACGTTTCGGACGGGAAGCCCTGTCCTTCCTGCTTTCGCCAATGAGGGGACTGACACGTATCCTCACCGGAGAGGCCTGGAAAAAGAAACCGGCCGCCGGAAACGAATTCGGGAGCCCTCCTTACAGACTTGACGTCTCGCTGGGAACGCGCCTCCTGACATCCCATGACAACGACCGTCTTTTAAAAGCAGGCGCAAGTGCCCGTATTGATTTGGAGTACGGTGACCGTTATGCCTCCTCCAAAAATCCATACGACTATTTCTCACTCCTGATGGAACTGAATGTAATGAAAACTCAACCTGTGCTTAGCCGGGTGGAAATCATAGGCAGCTTATTCACTAAAGAAATCATAGACACCAAAAGAAACAACCTCACGCTGGGGCTGTACCAACATTTCGATTTTTTTGATTCTGACACTATACGTACTGATTATACGCCGGGCATCTTGGAACCTTGTGTTGTCCCTTATAAGCTCGGCACTCCGGCCTCAGCGGGTGGAGGCATTATGTTCAGCTATCAACTGCCTCGTATTACGTTTCAGATGAAAGGACATGCAAACGGCATTCTATTGGGTGGCATTCTTAGCGATTTTTACCGGTTTTACCACCGCAACTATAATTGGGGATCGGGATTTTCAGCAAAATTAAATCTAGAGGGTTCACTATCCGATGGTAAATTCTCGTTTTCTCTGGACAACCGGTTCTACAGATTGTATTCACGGAATGACTGGTACTCAGACAAAGGTTACTCTCCCAATCCTGCCGACCCTCCGGTCGACGTGGAGGGCGACCGTTCGCGAGGCACTTTCCATCACCTTGAAGGGAAGATAAACTACAAAGTATGGAAGAAACTGTCTCTCACCGCCCGATGTGACTGGTTCCGCAGAAGCACCCTCTACAATAGGGATATAGGAATATCCTCATCGCTTTCCGCTTATGGCTTCTTCATAGACAGCAGGCAACTCAGTTTCCAGTTGATGCTGACCTGCAGGCTGTAAGTGTCTCAGGAAGAAACAGACGGGTAAACAGGAAGTGGCGGACGATGAAAAAAACCAGACATAAAGTGCGATTGTTTGAAAAGTTTTTTTATCTTTGATGACAAGAAACAGGGGCAAGCTCTATTTCATTGCCTTTCTTTAAAACGACAGATTATGGGAGCGAAGGATTATGATTCATTGGTAGAGGTTTTCAGAGGGGATCTCTGGGAAGCCGAGTTGGTGAAAGGTCTGCTGGCCTCGGCCGGTGTGGACGCTATCGTGAAAGATGAGACCGCGTCAGTGGTCGCCTCTCCTTATTCCGGAACAGCCGGCAATGTGCTGGTGATGGTGAACAAGGAAGAAGAGGTCTATGCCAAGAAAGTTGTCGCGGAAAGGAAGCCATGAGCAGACTGTCAATAGCCGCCGTATGGGCTGCGATGTGCCTCGGGACCGTTTCCGGACAGGCTCAGGAGTTGCGGACCACGGAATGGAGCGCCTATGGTGTCTCTTTCAAGGCACCTTCCGACATCGTGGTCGAGGACGACTCGGCAGAAGGGTACGTGGCAAGCAGTCCCGTATACTATATCACGGTTGAACTGCTGGAAGGCGGAGACTGGAAAAAAGAAGAGCTGCCCGGTGAACTGAAGGCCGTGGCGACGGACGATGAGGTGACCGGACAGAGCGAAGTGAAGTCCTTTGAATCGCCTCAGTTTTATGGCGTAAGTCTGGACGGCGGTTGCGATACGGACCTGTGTGTCTACAGCTACCTTCTGGCAAAGGACGGCAGCTGTGGGTTTTATGTGTCCGTAGTGTACAAGGATGCCGGAGACACGGTACCCGAGACCATCTTGCGGAGCTTCAGGCTGGAAGATTGAGAAATTAATAAAATACGCTAAAAAATAGAGTGTGTTTAAAGTGTATTTCGTATTTTAGTTTGCTAATTGACTAAAATATGAAAAAGATTCATTGCTTTCATCTGGGTATCAGCTTCTTGCTCTTCTTGTCCGTCATCTTCCTCTTCTCCGGCTTTAAGGAAATCGGCGAAAAGGAGTCTCCGGAACAGGAAACGGTGCAATACAGTTGTGTGGAAGTGCCCGACACCATGATGTTCTGCGGCCTGCCGATTGATTTGACGCGCTATGACCGCCGGGAGCGCATGGACCGTGAGCTGATGGCGTTCGCTTACATGCACAGCACCTCCCTGCAGATCATCAAGCGCGCCAACCGTTATTTCCCGATTGTGGCCCCGATTCTCAAGGAATACGGCGTGCCTGAGGATTTCATTTACCTGATGGTCATTGAAAGCAACGTCAACCCGTTGGCACGCTCTTATGCCGGGGCCGCGGGACTGTGGCAGTTCATGCCGGCCACTGCCAAGGATTTCGGTCTGGAAGTCAACAGCCATGTGGACGAGCGGTATGACGTGGAGAAGTCCACACGGGCGGCCTGCAAATACCTGAAGCAGGCGTACGCGCGTTTCGGCAACTGGGAGACGGTGGCAGCCTCCTACAATGCCGGACAGGGCCGCATCGCCCGGCAGCAGGACCGCCAGTATGAAGAGAATGCGCTCGACCTTTATCTGGTGGAAGAGACGGCAAGGTATGTCTACCGTATTCTGGCCGCGAAAATCATGCTTTCCGACCCGGAGAAGTTCGGCTTCCGTCTCCGCGCGTCCGACCTGTATCCTCCGGTCCCTTATCATACGGTGAAGGTGACGGAGTCCATCAGCGACCTGCCCCGTTTCGCCAAGAGTCAGGGCACCAGCTTCAGCTTGCTCCGCAGCATGAATCCATGGCTGAGGGACTTCTCATTACCTAACCACGGGAAGAAGGAATATGTGATCCGCATTCCCGACAAGGTGGAGATGCACTATAATCCTCGTGTCATCATACCTTATGACCGGAATTGGGTGGTGGAATGACAGAGCCGTCTCCGTCCGGTTTCCAGGACAGATTCATTTTCATAAAAACTTAATTCAATAATCCATGAAAAGACAATTGTTTTTAGGCATCTTTGGCGCTTGCCTGCTTTCGGCAAACGCGCAAAGCTTCAAGGAATGGCAGGACCCTGAAGTAAATGCGGTGAACCGCGCTCCCATGCACGCGGATTTCTTCGCGTACGAGAATCAGGACCTTGCCGGAAAAGCGGTCAAGGAAGAATCGAAGAACTTCATGACACTCAACGGGACCTGGAAATTCTTCTGGGTGGCCGACGCGGACGCACGTCCGACTGATTTCTGGAAGACCGGCTTCAACGACAAGGGGTGGGACAACCTGCAGGTGCCGGGCGTATGGGAGCTCAACGGATACGGCGATCCCCTTTATGTGAATACGGGATATGCGTGGAGAAACCAGTATAAGAGCAACCCTCCGTATGTGCCGACAGAGAAGAACCATGTGGGTTCCTACCGCCGGGAAGTGATGGTGCCGGCCGACTGGAAAGGAAAGGACATTGTGGCCCATTTCGGCGCCGTCAGCTCGAACATGTATCTTTGGGTGAACGGGAAATATGTAGGCTACAGCGAGGACAGCAAGCTGGAGGCGGAGTTTGACCTGACCCCTTACCTGAAACCGGGCCAGAAGAACCTGATCGCGTTCCAGGTGTTCCGCTGGTGTGACGGCACTTACCTGGAGGACCAGGACTTCTTCCGCTATACCGGCGTGGCACGCGACTGCTATCTGTACACCCGCAACAAGAAACGTGTGGACGACATCCGTGTCACTCCCGATCTGGACAACCAGTACAAGAACGGCTCATTGGCGGTCGACATGAGCATGAAAGGCAGTGTAAACGTGACTCTGGAACTGTTGGACGCCGCGGGCAAGACGGTGGCTTCCGCTACGGCGAAAGGCTCCGGCAAGGTTTCCGTAGACATGAATGTGGAGAATCCCCACAAATGGACGGCCGAGACTCCTTATCTGTATACCTTGCGCGCTACCGTGAAGGACGGGGACAAGGTGAGCGAGGTGATTCCCGTCAAAGTAGGTTTCCGCAAGATCGAGCTGAAAGGCTCACAGATTCTGGTCAACGGGCAGCCGGTGCTGTTCAAGGGAGCCAACCGTCACGAGATGGATCCTGACGGAGGCTATCATGTGTCGCGCGAACGCATGATTCAGGACATCCAGATCATGAAGCAGTTCAACATCAATGCAGTCCGCACATGCCACTATCCGGACGACAGTTTCTGGTACGACCTTTGCGACCAGTACGGAATCTATATGGTGGCCGAGGCCAATGTGGAATCCCACGGCATGGGATATGGAGAGGCCACTCTGGCAAAGAATCCTTCTTTTAAGAAAGCGCACATGGAACGCAACATACGAAATGTGGAGCGCAACTTCAACCATCCGAGCATCATTTTCTGGTCGTTGGGCAACGAGGCCGGCTACGGACCGAATTTTGAGGCCGCATACGATTGGGTGAAGGCGGAAGATCCGAGCCGGGCCGTGCAATATGAACGCGCCGGATATGAAGGAAAGACAGATATCTTCTGCCCGATGTACCGCGACTATGAGGAATGTATCCGGTATTGCGAGGATGACAGCAAGACCAAACCGCTGATCCAGTGCGAATACGCTCACGCCATGGGTAACTCGGAAGGCGGATTCAAGGAGTATTGGGACCTGATACGCAAATACCCGAAATATCAGGGCGGATTCATCTGGGACTTTGTAGACCAGTCCTGCCGCTGGACGGGAAAGGACGGCGTGATGATCTATGCGTATGGAGGCGACTTCAACCGTTTCGATGCAAGCGACAACAACTTCTGCGACAACGGACTGATCAGTCCCGACCGCAAACCGAACCCACACATGCACGAAGTGGGCTACTTCTATCAGAACATCTGGACCTCCGCGGGCGACCTGACAAAAGGTGAGGTGAAAGTATATAACGAAAACTTCTTCCGTGACCTCTCGGCATACGCGATGGAATGGGAAATGCTGAAGGACGGAAAGGCTGTGCGCAGCGGCCGTATCGAGAATCTGGATGTGGCCCCACGCCAGACCGCTACCGTGAGACTGGATATGGGACAGACGGACAGTGAGGGTGAATGGCTGCTGAACGTGAGATACATCCAGAAGAACCGCGAGAGCCTGATTCCTGCCGGCCATGTGGTGGCAAGAAACCAGTTGGCCCTGACCGCCTACAAGGCCCCGGCAATGGACTTCCCGAATGTGACGGAAAGCAACGTGGCTGTAGTGGTTCCGCAAGTCAATGACGACAATGTGAACTGCGTGGAAGTGGAAGGCGAGGACTTCAACATCCAGTTCAATAAGGCGACGGGATATATGGACCGCTATACCGTGGACGGCGTGGAGATGATCAAGGAAGGCGGAGCGCTGACTCCCAACTTCTGGCGTGCCCCGACCGACAACGACTTCGGCGCGAACCTGCAGAACAGGTTCCGTGTATGGCTGGATCCCGGCGTGACGTTGGAATCACTCAAACATGAGACAGTCAACGGACAAGTGGTCGTCTCCGCGGAATATATCCTGAAAGGAATCTCCGATGCCACCAGACTGTATCTCACCTATGTCATCAACAACAAAGGTGCGGTGAAAGTGACACAGAAAATGGCGGCCGACAAAAGCGCGGAAGTCTCTCCGATGTTCCGTTTCGGCATGCAGCTGGTGATGCCGGAATCGTTTGAGAGGATCTCTTTCTATGGCCGGGGACCGGTGGAGAACTACAGTGACCGTAATCACAGTACCGGTCTGGGTATCTGGAACCAGAATGTAACCGACCAGTTCTATGCGTATATCCGTCCGCAGGAAAACGGCAACAAGACCGACATTCGTTGGTGGAAGCAGACGAATGCGGCAGGATGTGGTCTGGAGTTCGTTTCCGAGGCCCCATTCTCGGCATCGGCGTTGCATTATACCATCAGCTCGCTCGATTCAGGGACCGGCAAGCGTCAGGAACATTCCAATGAAGTGAAGCCGTCTGACCTGACAAACGTATTGATTGACAAGGTCCAGATGGGATTGGGCTGCGTAAACAGCTGGGGACAGCTGCCAATCGACAAATACATGCTTCCGTACGGAGACTATGAGTTTACATTCATCATGACTCCTGTACAGAACAATATCAGTATTCTATGACATGCATGGCGGCATGACGCCGTCGGATGACAAGACACGAAAGCACAGGGATTCTTATCTTATTGATTTAAGATTCTCCCTGTGCTTTTGTTGCCTCCGGCCGATAAACCGTACGAGATTCATACACGCGGATTATACGGTTCAGCATTTCGGTCCATACAGGCCACAGACCGGACTATAGAATCTCTCGAGAGTTTTTCTGAAAGATCCGGCAAGAACCACAGAATCCACGGATTTCCACATCCAGACACGAATCTTGTTTTTGGCAGAAAGACCAGTCCATCCCCATTCAAACCATAAAATCCCCGGATTTTGTAAAATATCTGACATTTTTTTGCAGGGAAGCCACATTTTTTCCTTGAAATTATTTGTAGATAAAAAAAAAGCACTACCTTTGCACCCACAATCGAGAAAGATAGCGCATAAAGGTGCCATAGCTCAGTTGGTAGAGCAAAGGACTGAAAATCCTTGTGTCCCCGGTTCGATTCCTGGTGGCACCACTTTGAAGAAAAGCAAAAGACAGTAAAATCCTGATTTCCAAGCGAAATCGGGATTTTTTGTTTTCCCCAAGCACGCAAAAAACGGCAAAATATTACGGCTCAACGGATTTTCCCAGTTGGCAAGCTTTCTTTTAAGCGTATAGCATAGCCAGCCTGAACAGGAAAAATTTTACATCAGCCACCCCTCTTAACTGGTTTCGAAAAGCTTTTATTTTTGCATTGAACGACTCCGCTGAAGCATTGGTCAATCGCTCTTCAAAATAATTTAT